>DAOMFF010000013.1:0-16904 GCA_035429665.1 Azonexus sp. | reverse complement strand
ATGCCGGGACGATGACTTCCCAATCGACTCTTACACCACCTCGGGGGACGCAACCTTTGCGATTGCCGGTCGAGCGCAGTGCTAAACTGCCCGCACCATCCCCAACGCGCTCATTAGATGATCAAGTTCTGCACTCACTGCGGTGGCGCCGTCTCCTTCGAGATTCCCGCCGGCGACGCCCTCCCCAGGCACGTCTGCAGCCGTTGCGGTCACGTTCATTATGAAAATCCGCGGCTCGTCGTCGGCTGCGTCGCAACTTGGGAGGATCGCATCCTGCTTTGCCGCCGGGCCATCGAACCGCGACGCGGCTTTTGGACGGTGCCCGCCGGCTTTATGGAAAATGGTGAAACCACTGCCGAAGCGGCTTGCCGTGAAACACATGAGGAAGCTGGAGCACGGATCATTGTTGACGCACCATTTGCGATGGTCAGCATCGCGCACATCAATCAGGTTCATCTCTTCTATCGCGGCCGCCTCGCTACACCCGAGCACGCGGCCGGGGATGAAAGTATCGAGGTTGCGCTGCTGCAGGCGGATGACATTCCGTGGAGCAAGATCGCCTTCCCCAGCGTTACGCACTGCCTCGAACACTACCTCAAGGATTCAGCGCAAGGAAGCTTCGGGTTTCACGAGACTGCGCTGGGCCCTCTGAGCAAAGCGATCTGATCACTCATCCAGCCGGTAGTGGACCGGCAGCGTCAGCGCAAACTGGCGGCCGCGCAGGCTTTCAGGCATCGTGGCAGTGCCCACGGCCTGTCCGACGAGATCCAGCGCAGCCTGGTCAAGTATATCGAAGCCGCTGGACTGACTCAGACTGACAGCCGGAACGCCAACCCCGGCAACCGTATTGACGACCACGACGACGACCCCTTCCCATCCCCGCTCCCTCGCCCCTCGCGGATAATCCTTGAACCGTCGGGCCTCGCGAGCGAGATTCAGTCGATACTGGCGCACACCGTCCACGCTGACGTCTTCGGACTGGACCGCAGCGGGGCTCACAGTTTGCGACATGGAGCCGGAAGCAACAGCCGTCCGCTCGGTCACCGCAATGTCATCTGTTGCGGTCGACCGCGAAAGGGAGGGCAAAACCGCAGATTTCTTCTCGGCGCCGGATTTAGCCAGCGTGTCCACAGCGTGACGCTCTGGTCTTTCTGCAGGCGGCGAAGCACTATCGTATGGAAGAGTTCGCGGCTGTTGGCGCGGCCCAGAAACCAGCAAAGCCTCAATTGCATGGGGGGCGGCATGGCCGAACGGCTCCGGAAGCAGCGTCATATTCCGGAGCGGCAGCAGCAAGGCGAGATGCGTCAGGATGGAGATAAGGAACGCCTGTCCCAACATCGGCCTCATCCGCGCCCACCCTTCGCCATCCCAAAAACAATCCCCCCGACGGCTGTGCCGAACGGGGGAATCTGCCCGCCCCACGGGGCGGCATTCAAGAATGCACCTTACTTGCCGAGCTTGCGCGACTCTTCGTCAATCTTGTTCGAGTACATCTTGGCCATCACAACGGCAATAACCAGCACCCCGACAATGACGCCAAGGCTCATCAAGCCGATATCGCTACCAACCAGCAGTTCCCAAGCCATAAGTCACCTCCCAGTAACAGAACAATGAATCCTACTTCTCCGGCCGCGCCGCAAGGCGCAGCGGCGCCTCGTCATCAGCCTGCCATTCCCCCTGCAAGCGCCACTTCCCGGCTGGATCCTCGATCGACACATACCAGCGACCGGAAATATTGGCGCTCAATTTGCCACCATAAAAGCCCTGTCCTTCCGACACCATCTTGACCATCTGATCCTGCCCGGCACGAGTCGGGTGCGACAGTTTGAGGGTCAGCGCCTCCGGCAGTGCCGCATCGCGCTCGGCAGCAACCATCAAGCGAACCTGTTGGCCGGAGCGCATGAAATCGGCACGCAAGCCGAGGTCGCTCGCGTAATGGTCCCGCTGCAAGCGCTGGTTGAGAGCCAGACCCTGCTTGTAGTAGTCATCGGCAACCAAACCATCGTTGCTGACGATCGCCAGCCAAGCGGTCACGAACCCGGCGACGATCACGATTGCGGGCCCCGCCATCAGGATCCACGGCCAAGGCTCTCTGTACCAGGGATTGCTGTCGCGGCGAAGTGTCATTACGTTACTCATGTCAGGGCATCAGGAAAGTGGCCTTCTCGTGAACCGCGATCTTGTCGTGATTCTGGGCCTTGATGTCGAAATAGATGGTGTTCGCACCCTTCTTGGCGGATTCGGGTGGAACTCGGACGACCACGGTCACCTCCTGGTTTTTCGCGCTCTCGACCTCGACAATGCGTTCGCCGGCGATCTCGATGCCGTCCAGACCCTCGACGGACAGCGCATAACGCTTCGGCTCCTCGGTGGTGTTCATTATTTTCAAAGTATAGACATTTTCAATACGTCCGTCGTCGGCCTCGCGGGCCAGCAGGGAACGGTCACGGATCACGTCGACCTTGAGCGGAATCCGGGTTGCCAGCGACCAGGCAGCCGCCACGGTAATCGCCACCAGGATGATTGTGTAGATGATGATGCGCGGACGGACGATATGCCCGACGACTTCCTTGGCAGACCAGTGCTTGGCCAGAGCGTTCTCGGTGGTATAGCGAATCAGGCCACGCGGCAGGCCGACCTTGTCCATGACGGGGTCGCAGGCATCGATACAGGCGCCGCAGCCGATGCATTCGTATTGCTGCCCCTTGCGGATGTCGATGCCGGTCGGGCAAACCACCACGCACAGTCCGCAATCGACACAATCGCCTATTCCCGAAGCCTTGGCATCGACGCCCTTCTTGCGGGCGCCGCGCGGTTCGCCACGCTCCGGATCGTAAGTGATGACCAGCGTATCCGGGTCGAACATGACGCCCTGGAAGCGCGCGTAGGGACACATGTACTTGCAGACCTGCTCACGCAGGAAACCGGCCTGCATGTAGAAGAAACCAGCATAGAAGAAGGTCCAGAACAGTTCCCATCCGGAAAGGTCGAAAGGCAACGCCGCAAGAAGTTCGTCGACCGGGGTGAAGTAGGCGACGAGGGTGAAGCCGGACCACACGGCAATGAGGATCCAGAGCGCGTGCTTGATTGCCTTCAGGGTGAACTTGCGGCCGGTCATCGGCCCCTTGTCCAGTTTCATCCGCCGGGAACGATCGCCTTCGAGCCGGTTCTCGATCCACATGAAGATTTCCGTGTAGACCGTCTGCGGGCAGGCATAACCGCAGAACAGTCGCCCGGCCACCGCCGTGAACAGGAACAGGGCATACGCCGAGATGATCAGCAACAGCGCCAGATAGAAGACATCCTGCGGCCAGAGCACAAGGCCGAACAGATAGAACTTGCGCTCGACGATATGGAAAAGAACGGCCTGCCGACCGTTCCACTCGAGCCACGGCAAGCCGTAGAAAAGAATCTGGGTAAACCAGACGAAAGCCCAGCGCCAAGTATTCCACCAGCCCTTGACATCGCGGATGTAGACCTTCTTGTGCTTTTCGTAGAATGAGATTGCTACTGGCGCGGGTGCTGGCTTCTGCTTCGTGTTCCCGGTAGGTTCCATAATCCCTGTATCCGTATCAGAATTGCGCTAAAGAATCGATTTTGCGGGGAATTCAAGAACGCAATGTTGATACAGATCAGCTTTTAATTATATTGTCGCCAACGCTAAACGGGGCGGTTACCCGCCCCGTTATTGCATCTTACTTGGCGCCTTGGCTCAGGCTATAAACATAGGCCGTCAGCAAATGATTCTTGGCGTCACCCAAAAATGCCTTCCACGCCGGCATCTTGTTCTGGCGACCGAGGGATATGGTCTCGACGATGGTGGCTTCAGAGGAGCCATACAGCCAGACCTTGTCGGTCAGGTTGGGAGCGCCAAGAGCCTGCATGCCCTTGGCATCCATGCCGTGGCAACCGACGCAACCGGCGGAGGTGAAGGCTTCCTTGCCCTTGGCGGCGCGAACGGAATCGTTTGGCAGCCCGGAGAGCGAGCGGACATAATTCGCCAGATCCTTGATGGTATCCGCACCAAGCTGTGCATGCGGCGGCATGACCCCCATGCGACCTTCGGCGATGGTCTGCTTGATCTGGTCCGGCTCACCACCATACAGCCAGTCGCTATCGGTCAGATTCGGAAAACCCTTGGCGCCGCGCCCATCCGCACCGTGACACTGCATGCAGTAGGTCAGGTACAGGCGCTTGCCGGTCTCCATGGCCTGCTTGTCGGCAGCCAGCGCCTTGACATCCATGCCCAGGTATTTGCTGTACATCGGCTGGACGGTAGCATCCATGCGTTCGCGTTCAGCGTTGTACTGACCGACCGAACTCCATCCGAGCACGCCCTGGAACTTGCCCAGACCAGGATAGAGCGCCAGATAGACCAGCGCGAAGATGACCGTGATGACGAACAGCCAGCTCCACCACTTGGGCATCGGGTTGTTGTATTCCTCGAGGGTCTCATCCCAGACGTGACCCATGGTCTTGCCCGGCGTGAAAGTCGCCTTGCCCTGCATGTAGAGAAGAACCGCGCAGGCGAGAATGCTGGCCAGCACAATCACAACCACATACAAGTTCCAAAAACCGCTAACGAAATCGCTCATTTGCTTTCCTCTTTTCAGCGAGGACGTGACGTGCGAGGCGCCACATCCTGATCATCGTGCTCCGCGAACGGCAAGTTGGCAGCTTCATCGAACCCCTTCTTGCTGCGCTTGCTGTAGGCCCACCACACGATCGCCAGGAAGCAGAGCAGCCCGGCAACCGTGACGATGGAACGCAGATCATTGATGTCCATGGCTTATTGCTTCATCGTGCCCAGTGCCGTACCCATACCCTGCAGGTAGGCAATCAGAACGTCCATTTCGGTCATGTCACCAATCGCAGCCTTGGCACCCTTGATCTCGGCATCGGAATAGGTCGGAATGCCACGAACATTGGCGTAGCCGCGCATCACTTCCATTTTCTTCTCGATGTCGGCGCCGACGCCGTCCTTGGCCTTGGTATTCGCCAGGAAGGCGAAGGCCGGCATGTTGGATTCCGGCACCACGTCGCGCGGATTCATGAGGTGGGCGCGCTGCCACTCGTCGGAGTAACGGCCGCCCACGCGATGCAGGTCAGGACCGGTACGCTTGGAACCCCACTGAAACGGGTGGTCATAGACAAACTCGCCAGCCACCGAAAAGTGGCCGTAGCGCTCGGTCTCGGCACGGAACGGACGAATCATCTGCGAGTGGCAGAGGAAGCAGCCTTCGCGAACATAGATATCGCGACCAACGAGGCGCACCGCATCGTAGGGCTTGACACCCTCGATCGGGGTCGTCGTGGACTTCTGGAAGAAGAGCGGAACGATTTCCAGCAAGCCGCCCCAGATCACGGTAAGAAGAGTCAGAACGATAAGTAGGCCAACACTCTTCTCGATTTGCTCATGCTTGAACATTATTATCTCTCCCTAATCAGGCGTGATGACCAGCCGGAGCCAGCACCGGGGCATCCTGAGTCTTGCCGCCTGCCATGGTCTTGAACATGTTGTAGGCCATGAGCAGCATGCCGAACAGGAACAGGACGCCACCCAGCCAGCGGATCGCCCAGAACGGGTAGGAACCCTTGACCGATTCGACGAAGCTGTAGGCCAACGTACCGTCGGCATTCACCGCGCGCCACATCAGACCCTGCATGACGCCAGCGATCCACATCGAAGCAATGTAGAGCACGGTACCGATGGTGGCAACCCAGAAGTGGGTCGTAACCAGCTTGGTGCTGTACATCTCGGTCTTGCCAAACAGACGCGGCAGCAACCAGTAAACGGAACCAATGGAAACCATCGCCACCCAGCCCAAGGCGCCGGAGTGCACATGGCCGACGGTCCAGTCGGTGTAGTGCGACAGGGCATTGACGGTCTTGATCGACATCATCGGACCTTCGAAGGTCGACATGCCGTAGAACGACAGCGACGTGATCAGGAACTTCAGGATGGGATCGTCGCGCAACTTGTGCCAGGCTCCCGACAGGGTCATGATGCCGTTGATCATGCCGCCCCACGACGGCGCCAGCAGGATCAGCGAGAAGACCATGCCGACGGACTGGGTCCAGTCAGGCAGCGCGGTATAGTGCAGATGGTGGGGACCAGCCCACATATAGGTAAAGATCAGCGCCCAGAAGTGCACCACCGACAGGCGGTACGAATAAACCGGACGCCCGGCTGCCTTCGGCACGAAGTAGTACATCATGCCCAGGAAGCCGGCGGTCAGGAAGAAGCCGACCGCATTGTGACCGTACCACCACTGGATCATCGCATCCTGAACGCCAGCGTACATGGAGTAAGACTTGGTCAGCGAGACCGGCACCGCCATGCTGTTTACGATGTGCAGCAGGGCAACGGCGATGATGAAGGAACCGAAGAACCAGTTGGCCACGTAGATGTGCGAGACCTTGCGGACAGCGATCGTGCCGAAGAAGACGACGGCGTAGGCAACCCAGACCAGCGTGATCAGGATGTCGATCGGCCACTCGAGTTCGGCGTATTCCTTGCCGGAAGTGATACCCAGCGGCAAAGTAATGGCAGCCAACAGGATAATGAGTTGCCAGCCCCAGAAGGTGAAGGGAATCAGCGGACCGCCCCACAGGCGCACATGGCTGGTGCGCTGAACGCACCAGTAGGATGTCGCGAACAAGGCGCAACCGCCGAAGGCGAAGATGACCGCGTTGGTATGCAGCGGACGCAGTCGGCCAAAATGCAGGAAGCCTATATTCAGCTCCGGCCAGACCAGTTGCGCGGCGATAATGACACCGACAAGCATGCCGACGATGCCCCAGATGACGGTCATGACGGCAAACTGCCGGACGACCTTGTCGTTGTATGTGGTTTGCGTTCCAGACATGAACCCACCTCTCTTTGAAAAAAACCGAATGTCCACCCCCCTGAACCCAAGGTGGCGCATAGATACGGATGGTATTCTAGAACAACAGTGGACATTTGACCTAGATCAACCTCCCGGCTATCCAGAACAAATTAGTCCGAAGGGTGTAGCAATCCGACAAATGCGGTTTTCGGAGACAAAAAAAGGGTGCGTCGCAACGCACCCCAACCCCAACAGAGAATCACCATGAAGCGCCCGCTTCACATGGCTAAATTATTCATACGCCGCCCATGCCAGGCGTTGACGCAGGTCAACCTTTCTCCGGTTTGTCGCCCTTTTCCGGACCCGTTTGCGGAATGTTCGGCCCATCGTCGTCCATCAGGATCCTGAAGCCGGGGCCTTCGAGGTCGTCGAACTGACCGCTGCGGACCGACCACCAGAAGACCACCGCGATCACGAAGACAAGGATCACCGAGATCGGGATCAGCAGATAGATGCTTTCCATCAGTCCGTTTCCATGCGCTGAATGCGCAGCGAGTTGAGCACGACCAGCAGCGAACTGGCCGACATGCCGATCCCCGCCAGCCAGGGTGTGACATACCCGGCGATGGCCAGGGGCAAGGCGATGAAATTGTACGCGAATGACCACCAGAGGTTCTGCCGGATGACCTGCAGTGTCCTGATGGTCCGCCGCAGACCGTGGCGCAGATGATTCAGGTTTTCGGAAAGCAGCACGAAGTCGGACTGTGTACGTGCCAGTTGCGCACCGCCGCCCATCGCGACCGAGACCTGCGCCTGGGCTAGGACCGGCGCATCGTTGACCCCGTCACCGATCATCGCCACCACCGCCCCGCCTGCCTGCAGCGCCGTGACGCAATCGTGCTTGCCTTGCGGTGTCACGCCGGCGCGAACATCGGTGATGCCCAGTTGGCCCGCAACCCGCCGCGCCACCGCCGGCGCATCTCCAGTCAGCAGCACCACCTTCTTTCCGGCAGCCAGGAGCTCCCCAACCAGCGCGGCCGACTCGGGACGGACCTCGTCGCCGATCCGGAACAGCGCCAGGCAGCTGGTGGCGTCCGCAAGCGCGACCACGGTGTCGCCGCTGTCAAGCCAGGCAGCGGCCGCCTCCGGGAGGGGGCCACTGCCGAGCGCCAAGGCATAGGCCGGACGCCCAATGCGGTAGTTCCGCCCGGCGATCGTCGCCGCGATCCCCTGCCCCGGCTCGGCAACGACATCCGTCGCCGGCGGCAGCGCTACGCCGGCCGCCCGGCCCAGCGCCGTCGCCAGCGGATGTTCGGAACTCTGCTCAAGGGCAGCGGCAACGGCAAGACACTCGTCGCGTTCGAGCCCGCCTAACACGGCCACATCGACAAGGTGCATGCGCCCCGTGGTCAGCGTCCCGGTCTTGTCGAAGACGAAATGCGTTGCCCTGGCCAGCGTCTCGATGGCGTGCCCGCGGGTCACCAGCAGGCCGTCCTTGGCCAGTGCGCCGGCCGCCACCGTCAGGGCGACCGGCGTCGCCAGCGAAAGGGCGCAGGGGCAGGTCACGACTAGGACCGACACGGTGATCCACAAGGCCCTAGAAGGGTCAGCGAAATACCAGCCGACCGCGACCGCGGCGGCGACGAAAAGCAGCGTCGCGACAAAATAGCTGGCGATGCGGTCTGCCAGTTCGACGATGCGCGGCTTTTCGGCGGCCGCCCGTTCCATCAAGCTGATGATGGCTGAAAGGCGCGTACCCGCGCCGACCTGCTCGACCCACACGACCAGCGGGCTCTCAGCGTTGATCGTGCCGCCGGTCACCGGTTCGCCCGGCGATTTCGGCACCGGCCTGCTCTCGCCGGTGAGCAGCGCCTCGTCGGCGCAACTCACGCCTTCGACGACCCGGCCGTCGGCCGGCACGATGTCGCCGGCACGCACCAGCACATGGTCGCCGGGGCGCAAGTCGGCAACCAGGCGCTGCTCAGTGCTGCGGTCGACCGGGAAATTCGGCATCTTTTGCGCAAAGGCCGGCAGCAGCCGGGCCAGCGCTTCGGTCACGCTGACCGCCTTCTGGCGCGCCGTCATCTCCAGATAGCGGCCGCCGAGCAGGAAGAAGACGAACATGCTGACCGAATCGAAATAGACCTCACCCGCCTGCCAGAACGTCGCCCAGCAACTGGCCACAAACGCCGCGCCGACGCCAAGGGCCACCGGAACGTCCATGCCGACTCGGCGCAACCGGAGATCGCGCCAGGCATTGCGGAAGAACGGCGCGGCGGAATAGAAGACTACCGGCAGGGTCAACAGCAGGCTGGCCCAGCGCATCATGCTCTCGACATCGGCGGTCATGTCACCGTCGGCGATGTACATCGGATAGGCGTACATCATCACCTGCATCATGCCGAAGCCGGCCACCCACAGGCGCCACAACGCGTCGCGCCGCTCCTTGCGCGAGATCTCCTCGTTCTTCGCGGCGTCGTAGGGATAGGCGCGGTAGCCGATGGCGGCGATCGCGCCCAGGATATCGGAGAGCCTGATCCGCGACTCGTCCCAGCGCACCCGCGCCCGGCGTGTCGCATAGTTGATGTCCACTGCGGTAACTCCCGGCAACTTGCCGACATGCCGTTCGTTGAGCCAGATGCAGGCGGCACAGGTTATTCCCTCGAGGAGCAGTGACGCTTCGCGCTCGCTTTCCCCCAGCGTCTTGACGAAGCTCTTCTGGAAATCGGCGTGATCGTACAGCGCCAGTTGCTCGAGGATGGCCGGCATCGCCTCGCGCGGCGCTTCCGGCAACGAATCGCGGCTGCGGTAATAGTCCTCGAGCCCGTTGGCGACTATCGATTGCGCTACCGCCTGACACCCGTGGCAGCACATCGGGCGCTCTTCTCCGCCCACCGCGACCGACAGTTCGACATCATCCGGAACCGGCTGGCCGCAGTGATAACAGGGGGCTTCAGACATGCAAATGAGAAAAGGCGCCGCAGCGCCTTTCCGGTCCAGGAGGCGGAGCCGCAGTATAGATTATTTGGTTCCCATGCGGATGGCGCCATCCAGGCGAATGACCTCGCCGTTCAGATAGGAATTTTCGACGATGTGCCTGACCAACGCGGCGAATTCGGCCGGCCTGCCCATGCGTGACGGGAACGGCACCATCTTGCCGAGCGAGTCCTGAACCTCCTGCGGCATGCCCATCAGCATCGGCGTTTCCATGATGCCGGGCGCAATGGTCACGCAGCGAATGCCACTTCTCGCCAGTTCGCGGGCCACCGGCAGGGTCAGGGCGACGATTCCACCCTTCGATGCGGCATAGGCCGCCTGCCCCAGTTGGCCTTCGAAGGCGGCCACGCTCGCCGTATTGACGATCACGCCGCGCTCGCCGCCGGCATCGGGATCGCCTTTCTGCATCGCTTCGGCGGCCAGCCGGATCATGTTGAAGGTGCCCACCAGATTGATGTTGATCGTCCGCGCGAAACTCTCCAGCCTGTGCGGGCCGTCACGACCAACCACCTTCTCGGCCGGCGCCACGCCGGCGCAGTTGACCAGCCCGTGCAACCCGCCGAAAACGGAATTTGCCATATTTACGGCGTTGACCGCGCTCGCCTCGTCCGCCACGTCAGTCACGACGAAACAGGCGTTGGTGCTGAGTTCGGCCGCCAGACTATCGCCGGCCTCGCGGTTCACGTCGGCCAGAACCACCCTCGCGCCGGCCACGGCCAACGCCCGCGCCGTCGCCGCCCCGAGACCGGAACCCGCGCCCGTCACCAGAAACACCTTGCCCGCGATCTCCATCATTGCTCTCCCAATGTTCGGTTTGAATACGCCGCAACGCCAAGTTAGCCCCATGCGGCACGCGCCCGAATTCTAACCCGGAGCCCCGGGTTCGGAAACGCGAAGCGCGACACCGGGAACCCGAATTTTTAGTACCTACTAGATTCCGCAAACAAAACGTAGTATAAATGTACCATCTTTTCAAAACCAAGGTACTTTGAGCATTCTATTATGACTAATTATCAAACTAGGTCGATCCGCGTCATGCTGGTCAGCGATCTCCCCATCTCACTGTGGGGACTGGAAAAGCTTGTGCAGGGCGCGGGCCCGGAAATCGAACTGGCAGGTACGGCAGTCGATTGCGGCGAAGCCACGCGGATCATCTACGAGACGCCGATCAATGTCATCGTGGTCGACCTCGACGGGGACATCGGAATCGACGCGATCGCCGAACTGTGTTCCATATCGCCGGCGCGCGTCCTCGCGCTGACCGTTTCCCGCGACGTCTCGGTGCATGACGGTGCGATCCTGGCGGGCGCGCGTGGGGTCGTGACCAGAAGCGAGCCGGTCGCATCACTGCTCAAGGCCATCGAAAAGATCGATGAAGGCGAATTCTGGATCGACGGTGCCGCAACCGGCAGGATCTTTTTCCATCTGGCCCAGCGCCGGAAGTCCGAGTACGAGACGCCGGATCAACTCCGGATTGCCAGTTTGACCAGGCGTGAACGGCAAACGATTGCCGAGATCACCAAGGATGCCTCGGCCGGCGGCAAGCTGATCGCGGAACGCCTCAACATCAGTGAAAACACGCTGCGCAACCACCTGAACTCGATCTACAGCAAGCTCGGGCTCTCCAGCCGCCTCGAACTGTTCGCCTTCGCCAAGCTGCACGCGATCACCAGCAACACCTGACGACGTCAGCGGATACCGCACTCCCGCGATGCCGGCCGACGAGGACTCCCGGCTCAAAATCAGGATTGACTAATTCTTCATTCCCCAGAGATACTTGGCGAAGGTGACTTCAACTCTTGATCCAAGTCTGCAAGGGGGTGGCATGGACGAATCTGTAAATCTGGCAGCCCGGGTCGTCTGGGGTGGCTTCGGTCTGGCGCTGGTTCTCGGCTTCGTGGCCGCGAGGACCAATTTCTGCACCATGGGTGCGATCTCCGACGTAGTCAATATGGAGCACTGGGGCCGCGTGCGCATGTGGCTGCTCGCCATTGCCGTGGCCATGGCCGGCACCAACCTGCTCTACTACTTTGACCTGATCGACCTGACCAAGTCGGTCTACCAGCGGCCGGTGCTCCCGTGGCTGTCGATGCTGCTTGGCGGCACCCTGTTCGGCATCGGCATGACCATCGCCGGCGGTTGCGCCAACAAGAATCTGCTGCGCCTCGGCGGCGGCAGCGTGCGCTCGCTGGTCGTCCTCGTCTTTCTTGCCATCTCGGCCTACATGACACTGAAGGGCCTGTTCGGCCAGTGGCGCTCAAGCTATCTCGACCCCGTCGCCATCGACCTCTCCGGCCTCGGCATGCAAGGGCAGAGCCTCGCCGATGTGCTGGCCAGGCTGACCGGCATGCCGGCAAAGTCCGCATTGCTTGCAGCGACGGGCGTCGTGGCCATCGCGCTGCTGATCTTCGTGTTCAAGGACAAGCGTTTCCGTGCCAGTGGCGAACAGATCGTAGGCGGCGCGATTCTCGGATTGCTGGTCACGGCCGGCTGGTACCTTTCGGGTCACATCGGTTTTGCAGAAAATCCCGATACGCTGGAGATGACTTATTTCGGAACCAACTCCCGGACCATGGAGTCCCTTAGCTTTGTCGCACCCACCGCCTACAGCCTAGAACTGCTGATGTTATGGACCGACAAGTCGCTGCACGTGACCTTCGGCATCGCCACGATCGTCGGCGTCGTCCTCGGCTCGCTCATCCATGCCGTCACGTCGCGCCAGTTCCATTGGGAGGGGTTTGCCTCTTTAGAGGATCTGCGCAACCATCTCATGGGCGGCATCCTGATGGGCTTCGGCGGCGTGCTGGCCATGGGCTGTACCATCGGCCAGGGCCTGACCGGCGTCTCGACGCTCGCCCTCGGTTCATTCATCAGTGTCGCCGGCATCGTCGCCGGTGCGGTGGCGACGATGAAATGGCAGCAACGCTAGGCACTGCCGCCGCTTATTCCCGTCCGCAAGCGCGAGCGACCGTCACAGGTTGCCGCCGGTCAGGAATACGCGCGTCTTCGGCAATCCCTTAGCGAGGAAGAACCGCTCGACAGTCCTGGTCGCCGCTTCCGGCCCGGCGATGTACAGGTCGCCGTCAGCAATCTCCGGGTGCTCGTTGACGATTCCCGCGAGCAGAGCCAGCAAGGCATCCTCGCGCAGCGTGGTCAGATGCGACAGGTCATGTCCTGCCACCAGTCGTGTGTAGCGGAAGTTGTCCAGTGCGTCCGCCCAGGCGCGGGGAATATTGGGCAGGTAGATGCTCGATTCGCCCGACCCGATCCAGTACAGGTTGATCGCCTCATCGGGTTCAAGTGACATGGCGTGCTCGATCAGGCTCTTGATCGGCGCGAAACCATTGTCAAAGGCAAAGAAGTAGAGCGGTCGGGTAATCTTCTGCAAGACAAATTCGCCCTCGGGCCCTTCGAGATAGACCACCTCATTGGCCTTGAGCCGCTCGAAGACATAATCGCAAAACAGGTTTCCCGGCTTGCGGCGCACGTGGAACAGGATGTTCCGGTCATCACACGGGCAACTGGCGATCGGCAACGCTGCCACGAATGCATCGCCCACCCTGAGCGTCACATTTTGTCCGGCAAGGAAGCGCAGCCGGCTTGAGCGCGGCGTCTGCAGGTGCAGCAACGCCATGTCCTGATTGAGCACGGTGACCGACTTCACCTTGGCGGCAATCTCCTGGAACGGAATATCCTGCACACCATCCGCCACCGGTGCCTCGATTTCGACATCGGTCACTGCGGTGTTCGAGCACAACAGGACGTAGCCCCGTGCCTTGTCCGCCTCGCTCAGGACGTAATCATGGTGACGCGTCTTCTTGACCTGACCGGCCATTACCCTGGCCTTGCACAGGCCACAATTACCGCCGCTGCAGCCGTAATTGAGCGGAACGCCGGAACGCAACGCGCCTTCAAGCAGGGTATCCGGGCCGTCGATGAAGAAATCGTGGCCGCTTGGCAGCACCGTGACATGCGCCGCCATGACCCGCAGCAGGTTGTCCCTAACCGCCAGCGGATTGGGATAGTCGGGCTCCAGAGCCGCCCTTTCTTCGTCGCCGAGCCAGCCGATCAGGCCATTCAGCGCATCCTTCGCATCGCCGTCCGCTTGCATGCTGAGTCCCTCCAGTCTGCCACGCAACCGATCAAGCAGAAACTTGAACTGCTTGACCTGAATCCGGTTGATTGCTAGTTCCCTGCTCAACTCGGTCACCCGCGTCGCCAGGGTATCCACATCCGGCATCGCGCGCTCGAACACCCGTTTGCCGAAGGCCTTTTCCTTGATCTGCGACACGCGCCTGTATTCGACGTCGTCCTCGAGCTGGGCCTTGGGGTAGGCGCGCAGCAGGTCATCAATGTTGACCATGCCATCAAAGGCGTGGAGATCGCCCTGCTGAACCTTTTTCTGAAGTTCGCTGCGAATCACGCCGATCAGGCGCGCGGCGCGCGAGAGCGTGATCAACTGGCCTTCAGACACCGGGATGTCCCCGCGACACGGACTTCAGCCCTCCACACCAAGCCTGCCGCGGAGATTGCTCATGGGTCGGCGATCTGCCGCAACGCATTGCTGATTTCCCCGACACTTCCTGGCCGGACCAGCCGCGCCACTTCCTGGCCATGAGCCATGAAGATCAACGTCGGCCACAGCTTGATGCGAAACGAACGGCCCAATGGACGTCCCGGCCCGTCCGCGACCTTCAGATGGTGCAGCGCCGGATAATCCTTCAAGGCGCTTTCGATCAGCGGCTGCGCCGCGATGCAGTAACCGCACCACGCCGCCCCGAATTCGATGACCAACGGCACGGCGAGCGCATCGATGTCGCTGCGGGCGGGCTGGTTTTCTTCGTAAGTCTTGCTCATTTCCCGATCCTGTCCGCGTTCACGAAACCTTACCCGCATATCGCCCGGTGCACAACCATAACGCTGCATTTTGCGGACGAAAAAAATCCCGGAACGTCAAGAATGACTGTATTCCGGGACTTCAACAAGAGTCAGGAGAAATTCGGGTGGTGCTGCAGAGAGGAATCGAACCTCCGACCTACTGATTACGAATCAGTTGCTCTACCAACTGAGCTACTGCAGCAGCACGGCGTACAATTATATCTTTCGCACGCGCTTTCAGGCAACGCCGGCAATCCATGAATCTTCTCCGCGCCTTGGCGACGGTCAGCAGCATGACGCTGCTCTCGCGAATTCTCGGTTTCGTTCGCGATTTCGTCATCGCCCGCACCTTCGGCGCCGGCCTGGCGACGGATGCCTTCTTCGTCGCATTCAAGCTGCCGAACCTGCTGCGCCGGATGTTCGCCGAAGGCGCTTTTTCGCAAGCCTTCGTGCCCATTCTCGGCGAATACAAGAACAAGCGCGGCGACCAGGAAACACTGCTGTTGATCGACCACGTGACCAGCATCTTCGCCCTGGTTCTGTTCGCCGTCACCGCTATCGGCGTCGCCATGGCGCCGCTGCTGGTCTGGATCTCGGCACCGGGCTTCGCCGCCGACGCCGGCAAGTTCGAACTGACCATACAGCTCACCCGCATCACCTTTCCCTACATCTTCTTCATGTCGCTGGTCGCGCTTGCCGGCGGCATCCTCAACACCATGAGCCGTTTTGCGCTGCCCGCCTTCACGCCGGTGCTGCTCAACGTCACCTTCATCGCCATGGCGCTGTTCGCCGTGCCGTACTTCGACCCGCCGGTTCTCGCGCTGGGCTGGGCGGTGTTCCTCGGCGGCGTACTGCAACTGGCGATCCAGATCCCGGCGCTGCGCCGCATCGCCATGCTGCCGCGTCCGTCGCTGAACTGGCGCGCTGCCTGGCAGGACCCCGGCGTGCGCCGCATCCTGACGCTGATGGGACCAGCGTTGGTCGGCGTTTCGGTGTCGCAGATCAGCCTGCTGATCAACACCATCTTCGCCTCCTTCCTCAAGAGTGGCAGCGTCTCGTGGCTTTATTACGCCGACCGCCTGATGGAATTTCCCTCGGGCATGCTCGGTGTCGCGCTCGGCACCATCCTGCTGCCGTCGCTCTCGAAATATCACGCCAGCGCCAATCATCTCGAGTACTCCAAGCTGCTCGACTGGGGCCTGCGCCTGACCCTGCTGCTCGCGGCGCCGGCGGCGCTCGCCCTCGCCCTGCTCGCCGTGCCGCTGATCGCAACGCTGTTCCACCACGGTGCGTTCACCGGCGACGACGTGTTCCAGACCCGCCAGGCTCTGGTCGCCTACAGCATCGGCCTGGTCGGGCTGATCCTCGTCAAGGTGCTGGCGCCCGGCTTCTATGCACGCCAGAACATTCGCACGCCGGTGAGGATTGCGCTGATCTCGCTCGTCGCCACGCAGGCGATGAACCTCGCCTTCATCGGCTGGCTGCAGCATGCCGGGCTGGCGCTGTCGATCAGCCTGGCCGCCTGTCTCAACGCCGCACTGCTCCATCACGGCCTGCTCCAGCACGACGTCTACCATCCGCAGCCCGGGTGGACGGCCTTCTCGCTCAAGTTGCTGGCTGCGCTCGTCGTCATGGGCGGCGCGCTGTGGCTGACCAGTGGTAGCGACGCTGCCTGGCTCGCTTATCCGCTGTCCGAACGCCTGATCCGCCTCGGTGCACTGGTGGGGCTTGGCGTGATCGCCTATTTCGCTACACTATGGGTTCTCGGCTTTCGCCTAGACGACTTCAAGCGCCGCGCCGCCTAACCGGAGGAGAATAATTCGATGAAACTGACCAGCACCAGCTTTGCCGACGGGCAGAAAATCCCGGGCGCCTTCGCCTTCTGCATTCCCGACGCCGATCATCACGTCTGCCTGGGCAAGAACCTCAGCCCGCAACTGGCATGGTCCGACGTCCCCGCCGGCACCCGCTCGTTCGCCGTCATCTGCCACGACCCCGACGTGCCGAGCAAGGGCGACGACGTCAATCAGGAAGGGCGCAGCGTTCCCGCCTCGTTGCCGCGCGTCGATTTCTTCCACTGGGTGCTGATCGACCTGCCTGCTACGGTCAACGCCATCAAAGAGGGTGAATTCTCGGACGACGTGACGCCGCGCGGCAAGCCCGGCCCGCAGGCCGCCCACGGCGCCCGCCAGGGGATCA
>DAOMFF010000012.1:6835-17122 GCA_035429665.1 Azonexus sp. | reverse complement strand
CCCGCTACTTCGACCAGCACGTCAAGAACGGCTTCGGCGTCATGGCCGACGACCTCGTCGCCGCCGGCTACACCTTGCTCTGCCTAGCCCTTCTGAAAATCGCCATTTCCTGACGGTCGGCCGCAACAGGCATAGAATACCGGCATCGTCGATTGCCTGGAGCCCGCCATGAGCCACAAGCATGCAAGTCTGATGCGCAGCATCTTCCAGGATCCGCCGAGCGCCAACATCCACTGGCGCGAAATCGAATCCCTGCTCCACCACCTCGGCGCCGACGTCGAGCCCGCCCACGGCGCGCGCTTCAAGATCACCCTGAACCGGGTCGAGGCCTTTCTCCATCATCCGCACAACAGCACCACCTGCAGCCGGACTGACATTAAGCAATTACGCGAGATGCTGACGCACGCCGGGGTGACGCTGTCATCGTATGAGGCGGGCGAAAGCTAGAAAAGTTTGCAAGTGGAAGAGAGTTGTCGTGAATGCGGGCCTTATCGACGGTTCACCGCATTCTTCCCGGGGTGACCGAGCAGCAGTGCGACGGCGCTGTCCGCCAGTTGGTCAACCGTTAGCGGGCCGTCGGGACGATACCAGTGGCCAGACCAGTTGAGCATGCCGAACAGCAGCAGGCGCAGTGGCGCGGCGGCTGAAGCAATCCTGCCGCTCGCCGCGAGTTCATCCAGCGTCGCCTGCCACGGCCCCTGATAGTGATCGAACGCGGCGGCAATTTCGGCGCGTGCGCCACCGTCGAGCGAGCGCGTCTCGTTGAGCAGCATCGGCGAATTGCAGTCGGCTTCGAGCAGGGTCCCGAGATGGGTGCGCACGAGGACGTGCAAACGCCTTTCCGGATCGGCAACACCGTCAATGGCTGCCAGCAGGCGCGCCCGCCCGGCTTCCAGCCCGTCGATCATGGCCTCCTTGAGCAGTTCCTGCTTGCTCCGGAAATGATAGAACGGGCTGCCTGAGCGCATGCCCACCGCCTCGGCGATGTCACGGGTGGTCGTGGCATCGAAGCCCTTGTCGACGAAAAGGCGCGCCGCCGCCCGCAGCAGTTCGGCGCGGCGGTTCTGCTCGAGTCCGGCTTGCGTCCTGCGGCGCGGCACGGCTAGAGGCTGGCAGCGAGACGGGTACCCTGGTCGATGGCGCGCTTGGCATCGAGTTCCGCCGCCACATCGGCGCCGCCGATCAACGAGAGCGGGATGCCCGCCGCTTGCAGCGGCGCCTGCAGGTCCCGGCGCGGCTCCTGCCCGGCGCAGATGACGATGGTATCGACCGCCAGGGTTTTCGGCTCGCCATCAACGGTGATGTGCAGCCCGGCGTCATCGATGAGCTCGTAGGTTACGCCGCCGATCATCTGCACCCCACGCTTCTTGAGCAAGGTGCGGCGAATCCAGCCGGTGGTCTTGGCCAGTCCGTCGCCGACCTTCGACGACTTGCGCTGCAACAGGAACACCCGGCGCGGGGCGGTCTCGTCCACCGGCGCCTTGAGGCCGCCGCGGTTGGCGTAACCGGGGTCGATCCCCCATTCGTCATTGAAGCGCTCGGCCTCGCTCCTGTCGTCGTGGGCATGGGTCAGGAACTCGCCGACGTCGAAGCCGATGCCGCCGGCACCGATGATCGCCACGGTCTCGCCCGCCTCTTTCCGGCCCTCGATGATGTCGAGATAGCTCGCCACCTTGTCGCTCTCGATGCCGGGAATCGGCGGCTGGCGTGGCACGATGCCGGTCGCCAGCACGACGTGATCGAAACCGCCGGCCTTGAGCGCCGCCGCATCGGCGCGCTGATTCAGTTTCAGGGTCACGCCGCTGGTCTGGATGCGCCGCCCGAAATAACGCAAGGTTTCGTTGAAGTCTTCCTTGCCCGGTATCCGTTTGGCGATGTTGAACTGTCCGCCGATGCGGTCGGCGGCATCGAACAGCGTCACCTGATGGCCGCGCTCGGCGGCCGTGGTGGCGCAGGCCATGCCGGCGGGGCCGGCGCCGACGACGGCCACTTTTTTCGGGGTCTTCACTTTTTCGATGACCAGTTCGGTCTCATGGCAGGCACGCGGATTCACCAGGCAGGAGGTCAGCCGCCCGGCGAAGATGTGATCGAGGCAGGCCTGGTTGCAGGCGATGCAGGTGTTGATTTCGTCCGCCTTGTCGGCCGCGGCCTTGACGACAAAATCGGCGTCGGCAAGGAAGGGCCGGGCCATCGACACCATGTCCGCGCAACCCGAAGCAAGCACCTCCTCGGCGACCTCGGGCGTGTTGATGCGGTTGGTCGTTATCAGCGGAATCCTAACCGCACCCTTGAGGCGTTTCGTCACCCAGGCGAAGGCGGCGCGCGGCACCATCGTCGCGATGGTCGGAATGCGCGCCTCGTGCCAGCCGATGCCGGTGTTGATGATCGTCGCCCCCGCCGCCTCGATCGCCGTGGCGAGTTCGACCACTTCGTCCCAGGTGCTGCCGCCCTCGACCAGATCGAGCATCGACAGGCGGAAGATGATGATGAAGTTTGGCCCGACCTTGGCCCGCGTCGCACTGACTATCTCGACGGCGAAGCGGATCCGGTTCGCGAAGCTGCCGCCCCATTCGTCGCTCCGCTTGTTGGTCTGCGGGGCGATGAACTGGTTGATCAGGTAGCCTTCGGAGCCCATGATCTCGACGCCGTCGTAGCCGGCCTTCTGCGCCAGCTGGGCACAACGGGCATAATCGCCGATCGTCTTGCGGATCCCCCAGCGGGTCAGGGCGCGCGGCGTGAAGCGGTTGATCGGTGCCCGCAGCCTCGACGGCGCGACATTGAGCGGGTGATAGCCATAGCGCCCGGTGTGCAGGATCTGCAGGGCAATCTTGCCGCCCTCGGCATGTACCGCATCGGTGATCAGGCGATGCTTGCCAACCTGCCACGAAAAACTGAGCTGCGACCCGAAGTGGTAGACCCGACCGGCAAGGTTGGGCGCAAAGCCGCCGGTGACGATCAGGCCGACGCCGCCACGGGCCCGCTCGCCATAGAAGGCCGCCATGCGTTCAAAGCCGTTTTTCTCTTCTTCCAGCCCGGTGTGCATCGACCCCATCAGGGTGCGATTCCTGAGCGTCGTGAAGCCGAGGTCGAGGGGGGCCAGGAGGTGCGGATAGGGCGACTGGACCGAGGTCTGATTCATGAACTGTTCTCCGGAATATATGATTAATTATTTAGCAAGCAAGCGCTTGGTTATTTTCCGGTTAATGCGAGAGAATTGCAAGCGCTTCGAACGGTCATCCGGATGTGTTCGAAGTGCAAGACGGAATGATGGCGAGCTGTCGCCGCGCGGCTTATCCCGATTTGGGCTTTTTCCAGGTGTAGACCGCGGTAACCGCATAATTCCACACCGCGCCGATCAACACGCCAGCAATTGCCGAGAGCAGCCAGTAGGCGCGCTGATCAAAGAGGTAGGTCGCGATCCCGACATTCGCCAGCGCCCCGACACTGCAGGCCAGTGTGAACGACAGCCAGCCGCTCAGAAGTTTCCAGCCCCGCAACTGCATGTCACGGTAGGTAAGTACATTGTTGACCGCGAAGTTGAACGTCATGGCAACAAACGTTGCCACGGTCTGCGCCACGAAGAACGATGCGCCGATTCCCCGGAAAAGAATTGCCAGCACGGCAAGGTGAACCCCGAGGCCGAGCAGGCCGACCAGCGAAAAGGCGATGAAGCGGATGGGAACGACACGTCCCAGATAGTGGTCGAGCAGCATGATGAAAAACTCCCATGCCACCATCGTGTCGAGCTTGCTCTCGCCGGAAAAGCGATTGCGGAACTCGTAGGGCAGTTCCCTACAGCGAAGCGGTTCGGGCGAGGTGGCGAAGAGATCCAGCAATATCTTGAAGCCGACGCCGGACATGCCGGCCCTGACACAGCGCTCGACGGCCACGCGCCGGATCATGAAGAATCCGCTCATCGTGTCCTGCAGGTCCGCCTTGAGCACCAAGCGGCTGAGTCGCGTGGCAAACCGGCTGGTGGCCACGCGAGTGCGGTCCCAGCCATCCATGCTGCCACCTTGCGTGTACCTGCTGCCGACCACAACGTCCAGGTCGTCACCGCGCAACGCGTCGAACATGGCTGGCAACAGCTTCTCATCGTGCTGCAGGTCGGCATCGATCACCGCGACGACGGGTGCCGACGAAGCCAGCATTCCCTCGATGCACGCCGATGACAATCCGCGCCTGCCGATGCGCTGGATGCAGCGGACCCGGCTGTCGCTCTGCGCCAGTTCCCGCACCGTTGCCGCGGTCCCGTCCGGAGAGTCGTCATCGACATAGATCATCTCCCAGTCGATCCCGGGCAGCGCGGCAGCAACCCGATTCCTCAGTTCGGCGACGTTCCCGGCCTCGTTGAAGGTCGGCACGACTATGGACAACTGGGGCATGAAAATCCTTCTCCTGATTGGCGTGGCCCGCTGGATGGCGTTAGTAGTTAGTGTACTGCATCCGCCTTGCCGCGCCGAGGCCGGCCCTTGTAGTTCGTCGCCTGATAGATCTCGATGCGACGAACAACTCTCCCGGAAGATACTGTCTCGATGACATCAACCGGTTCGACCGCGTCGAAATAGGGCGTGAGGCGCTCAAGATCGAGTTTCGACTGTGCCTGGTCGGTGATGATGAGTATCCCCGTCGCTCCCTTCAAGTCGCGATCCGCCGGAAAATAATCGTACTCGAGCGCCTTCTCGCCATAGATGTCCTGGGCGTACGTGCGCTGCTGCCCGGGGCGGTGGAACCAGATCAGCGAACTCGTCTTGTAGTGCGGGGAGAAAACGAAGCTTTCCTTTCCCCCGGCCCTGATCGCCGCCTCCAGCCGGCCGACCCGCGCCCCCGCTTCCCTGAACCCGCTCCAACTGTTGAGATCGCCCGGAATCGGCAGGTTCGGAAATGTCGAAATGGCAGCGCCGATCACCAGCACCGCCGCGGACGATGCCAGACCCCAAACCATGCGCCGCTCCCTTCCACCACGCGCCAGGAAGTGACGGATACCGAGAACGATGAGCGGCCAGAAGGCTGGCGCCAGCCAGTTGATCTTGACGATCGAGCGAAAACTGATCGCGGTAAACAGCAGCAGTGGAACCGCGGCACTGATCAGCAACAGGCGCACCGAATCGTCGATGCCCCGGGTGAGCCATCCCCGAAACTCGCGCACCAGGGAGGCAATTGACACGACGAACAGATACGGTGTGACGATCACAAATTGCTGGACAACCAGCATCAGGAAGTACCGCGGCTTGAAGCCGCCCATCTCGTTCAGCCGGCGACTGCTCTGGAATGCCAGCGAAACCCAGTCGTGCTGAAAGTTCCAGATGAGCACCGGGGAGAACACCATGATCGCCAGAAGGAAGGCCAAGTAGGGATGCGGCTTCGCCAGCCAGAAGCGTTGTCGCGGCGAAGTGAGCAGATAAATCAGCACGATCGGACAAAGCAATGCGCCGGAGTACTTGCCCAGCCAGGCCAGCCCCAGGAATGCCCCGGCGACGAGCCACCAGCGTCCGTCCGCCGTGGCACTCAGGCGCCACACCGCCCAGATCGTCCCGACCCACGCAAACAGCAGGGGCCCGTCAGGCGTCGGTCCGAAACCGAGGACCTCATAGACGATGGTCAGGTTGAGGGCAGCCAGCGACCAGAAGACCAGTCTGCGGTCGCCAAACATGTCGAGGATCAGCCTCGCCCAGAGGACATTCCAGCCGATCGACCAGAGCACCGCTGCTGACTTGATGCCGAATGCCGTCTGCCCGAACACCGCCGTCGTCAGCGCAATGCTGTAACTCGCCAGCGGCGGGTGGTCAAAGTACGACCAGTCCGGAAAGCGGCTCCACGTCCAGTAATAGGCTTCCTGCGGCAACAGCGGCGCGATCGCCGCCAGCGCGAAGCGCAGGATCGCGAACCCTACGATGAGGAAGGCGACTGCCCGCGGATGCTCGGAAAGCGACCGCCATGTGCCGCCGGAAGTCAGCCATGTCCGGGTCATCGGGCGAATCCTCCCGACTTGCCGAATCCCGGCGCGCGAAATTTCCGAGCCCAACCGGAAGATAGATTGTTCGACCACAACAAGACACGCACAGCTACAAACCAGCCCTCACAATTGCCATTGCCGGCGTTTCACCAAGCCGGCAAGCGGCGCTGGCTGCCTCGCGGTCAACACATCGCATCCTCCGGAATCCATTCCGGCCAAGTGTAACGGGGCCGCCGTGAGGGAATTGTGAGGAAAGCTCGCCACGGCTCGCGATGTGCAGGCTTTCGCCGGGCAATGCTATTCAGAAGATAACCAATCACGGCCAACAACTCTGCATCGGTACGGGTCATGGCCAGCGGGATAAGCCGCACCAGAAACCTGCTTCCGGGCAGGATGCTATCAGTCATCCTAAAACTTATCCGTAAATAATATTCACTTTCAAGTTGATTTTTCTGAACGCCGTGATTGATGCGGCCAGGTGGTTGAGAGCCAAGAAGCTGCGCTCCAGCTTCTCGTATCGCACCAACAACTTTTGGAAGCGGTTGAACCAGCTATGGGCTACTTCGACGATCCGGCGTCGGGCTTTTTTCCTGGGGTCACGTTTGAGTTCGTCGGCCTCTTGCCCACGCCCTCTGACATGGGGGACGTAGCCGTGCTTTTCGATGATCGCCAAGGCGGGAGCGCCGGTGTAGCCAGCGTCAGCGCAAAGGTGTTTGCTTCGCCGCTGGGGTGGCAGCGGTCGCTTGACGACGATGGCCTCAAGCACCGCCGCCAACTGAGAGACGTCGTGCCGATGGGCGCCGGTCACGACGAGCGGCAATGGGACGCCACGACCGCCCACCAGCAAATGGCGCTTGCTCCTGATGGTGCTACGATAAGTGAAATGGATAGGGCTGACAGGCCCTGACGTTGCTAAGCTGAAGTTGAACGACAACGGCAAAGCGGCGCAGGAGGTCAGCCCGAGATGAATATTGACTCGGCACAATAATGCTTGAAATATCCAGGTCAGCCCCAATGCCGATCAGATGGAAAAAGACGACGCAAGATATTCGACACTGGAGCAACTGCATGAACGGCGCAAGCAAGTGGTGCGGCCACATCGCAAGGGCTACGGCGTCATACAAATCGTTGAGCTCTGTGGGCTTTCGTATCCGACAGTTCGAGCTGCAATTGATCGGTATGAAAAAGGCGGCCTTGCTCCGATCAAACCAGCCATGCGAGGCAAGCGAGCCGGTCAAGGACGGACGCTGACCGAGGAGCAAGAGCAGGCCATCCGCAAGATCATTTGTGACAAGCGCCCCGAGCAATTGAAGATGGAATTTGCGCTGTGGAATCGGGCGGCGGTCATGCAACTGATTGAACGGGAGTACGGCATCAAGCTTTCAGTACGCGGTGTCGGCAACTATCTGTCGCGCTGGGGTTTCACCCCGCAGAAGCCGATCAAGAAGGCCTACGAGCAGCGGCCGGAAGCCGTACAAGCCTGGCTCAATGAGCAATACCCGGAAATTGAGAAACGCGCCAAGGCCGAAGGCGGCGAGATTCACTGGGGCGACGAGACCGCCTTGGTCAATACCGATGTGCGCGGCCGTAGCTACGCGCCGGCAGGCAAAACGCCGGTCACCTATACGGTGGGCGGTACGCGGCAGAAGCTGTCGATGATTGCCACGGTAACGAATCAGGGCAAGACACGCTGGATGATCATTGACGAGGCTTTCAACTCAGACAAACTGATCGAGTTCCTCGAAGCCCTGATCAAGGATGCCGGGAAGAAGGTGTTTCTGATTCTCGACAACCTGCGGGTCCATCACAGCAAACCGGTCAAGACATGGGCCGCTGAGCGTCAGGACAAGATCGAACTGTTCTACCTGCCCAGCTATAGCCCGGAACTGAATCCTGAAGAGCGCCTCAATGCTGACCTCAGGTATGCCATCGGAACGCAGGTGCCGGTACGAACCAAGGCGAGGTTGAAACTCGCAGCCACCGAACACATGGTCAAACTCGAACAATCACCCGAGCAAATCAAGAGCTTCATCCAAGATTCACGTGTGAAATATGCGGCCTGAAAATTCAAACTTCATCTGGCCGGTTCAATAGTAACAACAAACGCGAAGAACGATTAGGTCGCGAAGCGGTGAAACTGCGGCACCAGTTTGTCCAAGGCGGGCGCGGGGTGTTTTCCAAAGTGATACCGGCGGAGCGCCTGAAGGAAGTGATTTCGGCAGGGTGCAAATACTACCGGGGTCGCCTCTATTCCCCGCTGACGACACTACGCATGTTCATCAGCCAGGCGCTTTCTGAAGACAAGGCCTGTCAGGATGTTCTCTGCCACTATTTGGCAGAGCGTACTGCCGAAGGAGAGTTAAAGTTCTCGATGATCTTCGGGCCGTAGCGGAAATTTGAGTTCTACCTGAACTACGGTCAGGGCTTCATGGCGCTACGATAAGCCCACGAGAGGCTTTTTTGGCAGGGATGTTCTCACGCGCCAGATTTCGCGGGACAGTCAGAAGACGCAGGGAAGGTCGTCTTTTTTGCTCGCGGCTCGACCCGGTGCGGCCGCTGAGGCAGCCTCATGGAGGCAATGGCAGCCAACACAGTGGCAAACATGAAGACAAGGCGTTTCCGATGGCTGCGTCGCAACTCCTCGGCAAAAGCGAGCAAGGTTTCATGGTGCTACGATAAGCGAAATGGATAGGGCTGACAGGCCCTGACGTTGTTAAGCTGAAGTTGAACGACAACGGCAAAGCGGCGCAGGAGGTCAGCCCTATCCATTTCGCTTATCGTAGCACCATGACGGTCAGGGCTTTCATTCGAACGACGCGCGCGGCACCACGCTCAGGGTAGACCCTGCCTATGGCGTGACGCCAGTCGACCGGGTCCAGCCGCTGGTCAGAACGACCGGCTACGAAGCCGGGGTGCGCAGCGAGCCGCTCAGCGTTGTTGCGCTGTGGCAGCTCGATTCGGCATCGGAACTGCTCTTCGTCGGCGACGCCGGCACGACCGAAGCGTCGCGCCCGTCGCGCCGCTATGGCGTGGAGTGGAACAATCTCTATCTTCCGACCAGCTGGCTGGCTTTCGACGCCGATCTCGCCTGGTCCCACGCCAAGTTTAACGACGGCGACCCAGTGGGCAAGTACATCCCCGGCGAAGTCCAGACCACCGCCAATGTCGGCCTGACAATCGACCAACTTGGTCCGTGGTTCGGCGCCTTGCGCTGGCGCTACTTCGGCCCGCGTCCGCTGGTCGAGGACAATTCGGTGCGCTCGGCGTCCTCGTCGCTGACCAATCTGCGTGTCGGCTACCGGTTGAGTCCGAAAACCCAAATCTCCCTCGATGTCTTCAACCTGGTCGACAACGACCTGAACGACATCGAATACTGGTATGACTCGCAGCTACCCAATGAAACCGGGCCGGTGTTCGATCGCCACATTCATCCGGCGAAGCCGCAAACCTTCAGGCTGACCTTCGCGTATCGTTTCTGAACGCGGAAATCCATAATTACGCTTTGCCGAGCGGGAGGCTTTCCGGTACCCTAGCGGGTTTCGCCCAATAGCAGAAACCCGGAGGAGAGTTCGTGGAAAAGGATCTGCGCGAAGCCGCACTTGAATATCATCGCCTGCCGGCGCCGGGCAAAATCTCGGTCCGCCCCACCAAGAGCCTGACCAATCAGCGCGATCTCGCGTTGGCCTATTCGCCCGGCGTCGCCGCCGCCTGCGACGCGATCGCCGAGGATCCAGCAACGGCGGCCGATTACACTTCGCGCGCCAACCTCGTCGGCGTGGTCACCAACGGCACCGCCGTCCTTGGCCTGGGCAACATCGGCCCCCTGGCGGCCAAGCCGGTGATGGAAGGCAAGGCCTGTCTGTTCAAGAAATTTGCCGGCATCGATGTCTTCGATATCGAACTGGCCGAGAACGACCCGGACCGGCTAATCGACATCATCGCCGCGATGGAGCCGACCCTGGGTGGTGTCAACCTCGAAGACATCAAGGCCCCCGAATGCTTCTACATCGAAGAGAAGCTCAAGGAACGGATGAACATTCCCGTCTTCCATGATGACCAGCACGGTACGGCGATTATTTCCGCCGCAGCCATGCTGAATGGCCTGAAGGTCGTCGACAAGAAGATTGACGAAATCAAGGTGGTCTGTTCAGGTGCCGGCGCCGCCGCGATTTCCTGTCTCAACCTGTGGCGCCAGCTCGGGGTCAAGCGCGAGAACATTACCGTTTGTGACTCGAAGGGTGTCATCTACGTCGGCCGCGACGCCAACATGGAGGCTACCAAGGCGCGTTATGCCCGCGATACCAGCCATCGCACGCTGGGTGATGCGATGG
>DAOMFF010000012.1:5147-6735 GCA_035429665.1 Azonexus sp. | reverse complement strand
ACCAAGGCGCGTTATGCCCGCGATACCAGCCATCGCACGCTGGGTGATGCGATGGTCGGCGCCGACGTCTTCCTCGGCCTTTCCACCGCCGGCGTGCTCAAGCAGGAGATGGTCGCCAGCATGGCCGAAAAGCCGATGGTCTTCGCGCTCGCCAACCCGACCCCGGAGATCATGCCCGAACTGGCGCGGGAGGCACGCCCGGACGTCATCATCGCGACCGGCCGTTCCGACTACGTGAACCAGGTCAACAACGTTCTCTGCTTTCCCTTCATTTTCCGTGGCGCGCTCGATGTTGGCGCTACCCGCATCACCGAGGAAATGAAGATGGCCAGCGTCCGGGCCATCGCCGAACTGGCCCAGGCCGAGGTTACCGACGAAGTCGCCATGGCCTACCCCGGGCATGAACTGTCCTTCGGCCCGGAATATCTCATTCCCAAGCCTTTCGACCCGCGCCTGATCGTCAAGATCGCACCCGCCGTCGCGCGGGCGGCCATCGCTTCGGGTGTCGCCACACGCCCGATCACCGACTGGCATGCCTACAACGCGCGGCTCTCCGAGTTCGTCTATCACACGGGAGTCGGCATGCGTGCCATCTTCCAGGCTGCCCGTCAGGCCAGGGGAAAGCGCATCATCTATGCCGAGGGAGAAGACGAGCGGGTGCTGCGCGCCGCCCAGGTCGTCGTCGAAGAGCGGTTCGCCCGCCCCATCCTGATTGGCCGCCCATCCGTCATCGAGCATCGCCTGGAGAAAGCCAACCTGCGCATCAGGCCGGGTGTCGATTTCGATATCGTCAATCCTGAATCCGACGAGCGCTATCGCGAATGCTGGACGGCGTATCACAAACTAATGGTCCGCCGCGGCATTACGCCGGCGCTGGCGAAGGAAACCTTGCGCCGCAAGCCGACGGTGATCGGCTCGATACTGCTCAAGCTCGGCTACGCCGACGGCCTGATCTGTGGCATGACCGGCCAGTACAGGCGTCACCTGGGTGTGATCAGTCAGGTCATCGGCAAGCGTCCGGGAGTCCAGATTCTGGCGGCGATGAATTATCTGATGCTGCCGGGACACTCGCTGTTCATCTGCGACACGCATATCAACGAAAACCCGAGTGCCGAGGAAGTCGCCGAAATGACGCTGATTGCCGCCGACCATGTCAGGCGCTTCGGCATCCACCCGAAGGTCGCACTGCTCTCGCACTCGAATTTCGGGTCCGGTTCATCGGAATCCGCGCGCAAGATGAGCCGTGCTGCAGCCTTGCTCTCCGCTATGCCATCCAATGATCTCGAAATCGACGGTGAAATGCACGGTGACTCGGCGCTGTCGGACGACATTCGTCGTGAAGCAAACCCCGAATCCCCGCTCAAGGGCGAGGCCAACCTTCTCGTCATGCCGAATATCGACGCCGCCAACATCGCCTACAATCTGCTGAAAATGACCGGCGGCGAGGGCGTGACCATTGGTCCGATTCTGCTTGGCGCGGCCCGTCCGGTCCATGTCATGACCTCGACATCGACGGTTCGCCGTCTGGTCAACATGACCGCGTTGGCTGTCGTCGAGTCGCTGGAGCGCTGAAACGCCGTTTGCGGAT
>DAOMFF010000012.1:0-5047 GCA_035429665.1 Azonexus sp. | reverse complement strand
GGCCAGATGATGCGCCCGAGCGCTCCCTGCCCAAAATGCAGAACGAGTTCGCCGCTGGCATCGTCGCCGCTGACTCGGTACCCGGACGGGTCGTTGAAGCGCTCGACTGGCGTCCAGCATCCGCGTTTCAGGACGCGCTCCAGGCTGGCTTCCCCGGCGTTGCTGACGATCAGGCCGTTGCCGGGAAGGGTTCGAACAAGATGATGAAATTGTGTCTCGATCGCCGCAAGGTCGTCGAAAATGTCTGCATGATCGAATTCGAGATTGTTCAGGACCACGGTGCGCGGCCGGTAATGCACGAACTTGGACCGCTTGTCGCAGAACGCGGTGTCGTATTCGTCGGCCTCGATGACGAAGAAAGGCGTACCGCCAAGCCGTGCCGAAACCCCGAAATTCATGGGCACCCCGCCGATCAGGAAGCCGGGCTGCAGACCGGCTTCCTCGAGAATCCAGGCCAGCATGGAGGCGGTGGTGGTCTTGCCGTGGGTACCGGCGACGCCGAGAACCCAGCGCCCCTGCAATATATGCTCGGCAAGCCATTGCGGCCCGGAAACATGGGGCAGGCCGTCGTCAAGAATGGCCTCGAGCAACGGATTGCCGCGTGAAATCGCATTGCCGATGACGAAGATGTCGGGTTGCATCGTTCGTTGGCCGGCGTCGAAACCTTCGATAAGGTCGACGCCGGCGGCGCGCAACTGGTCGCTCATCGGTGGATAGACATTGGCGTCGCAGCCCGTGACCTTGTGCCCGGAAGCCACCGCCAGTTGCGCGACACCGCCCATGAAGGTGCCGCAGATTCCCAGAATATGAATGTGCATGTCGCTTGGACCCGTTAGAATGGGGGCGATTCTACCCTGATCGCTTTTCCCATGCCCCGTCATGAACGGCCCCGTTCGAGTAACGGCTCCCGTGCCAGCATAGCCAGTGCCGCTGCCCGCCTGATGGCCGAGGACGGCATTGCCGATTATCATCACGCCAAGCGCAAGGCCGCGCGCCAGTTGGGTCTCCCAGAGCATACCGCGTATCCGGACAATGCCGAGGTCGAGGCGGAACTGCGGACTTACCGCAGTCTCTATCAGGAACAGGCGCATCCGGAACTGATTCGGGCCATGCGCCAGAGCGCGCTGCGTCTGCTGGAACTGCTTGCCGATTACTCGCCTCACCTTGCCGGCTCCGTCCTCGATGGAACGGCTGGCGAGCATTCGCGCATCGACATTCTCCTGTTCGCCGACAGCGCCAAGGAAGTCGAGATCTTCCTGCTCAATCACGGCATCGAATTCGAGCATGCCGACCCGCGCAACGAGCGTGCCGAAGCGCTTCTGGTCATGGAGACCGATACGGCTGAGGCCAATCTGGTGATTTTCCCGCCACAACTGGAACGGATGGTCATGAAGCAGCGTGACGGACGACCGCGTGAGCGCATCCGTGCCGATGCGTTGCGCGCCTTGATCGGGGAATAGGCTGGACAAGTTGCAGCGATTTGCGGCAAACTTGCGCCTATGACGAAGCGAAAAGCCGAAACCGTGCCGGCTGAAAAGCCCCGCATACTGGTGGTGCATGGCCCCAATCTGAACCTGCTGGGTACCCGTGAGCCCGAACACTACGGTCATGTGACGTTGGCGGACATAAATCTGGCGCTTGCGCGCCTGGCCGAAGGGGCCAACGTCGATCTTGAGAGCTTCCAGAGCAACCATGAAGGGGCGTTGATCGAGCGCATTCACGCTGCGCGCGAGCAGGGAGTAGGCGCCATCATCATCAATCCGGCCGGATACACACACACCAGCGTCGCGCTCCGCGATGCGCTGGCGGCGGTGGCTATCCCGTTCATCGAAGTACATCTTTCGAATGTTCATGCGCGGGAGTCCTTCCGTCATCAGTCCTACTTTTCCGACCTGGCTCTGGGGGTGATCTCCGGCCTCGGTCACGAAGGCTACGTATTGGCACTCGAGTATCTGCTCAACCGAGCCAATATCGAATAAAGCGGCAATCGCCGGAACTTGCGTCGGATCGACGCAACACAGAGGGGAGTCTCAATGGATCTGCGCAAACTGAAGAAACTTATCGATCTCGTCCAGGAATCAGGCATTACCGAACTTGAGGTGACCGAAGGCGAGGAAAGGGTGCGAATCGCCAAGAACTATGGTGCGCTTGCCGTCCCGATGCAGCAATATGCGGCTCCTCCGGTGCTGCCGGGCGCCGCGCCGGGCACCGCTTCGTCGGTGAAACTCGATGACGAGGATGATGTTCCGGACGGGCACGTCGTCAAGTCGCCAATGGTCGGCACATTCTATCGGGCCCCTTCGCCGGGCGCCGAGGCCTTTGTCCAGATCGGCCAGGCGGTCAAGGAAGGGGATACCCTGTGCATCATCGAAGCGATGAAACTTCTCAACGAGATCGAGGCCGATGCATCGGGCGTGATCAAGGCGATTCTGGTCGAAAACGGAGAGCCGGTCGAGTTTGGCGCGCCGTTGTTCGTAATCGGCTGAACGACATATGTTCGGGAAGATTCTGATCGCCAACCGTGGCGAAATTGCCTTGCGCGTTCAGCGCGCCTGTCGCGAACTCGGTATCAAGACCGTCGTCGTCCATTCCGAGGCAGATCGCGAAGCCAAGTATGTCAAGCTGGCCGACGAGTCGGTCTGCATCGGTCCGGCGCAGTCGGCCCTGAGTTACCTGAACATTCCGGCGATCATCTCGGCGGCCGAAGTGACCGATTCCGAGGCGATCCATCCCGGCTATGGCTTTCTTTCGGAAAATGCCGATTTTGCCGAGCGTGTGGAATCGTCCGGTTTTGTCTTCATCGGCCCGCGCGCCGACACCATTCGCCTGATGGGGGACAAGGTATCAGCCAAGGACGCGATGAAGGCTGCCGGTGTTCCCTGCGTGCCCGGTTCCGATGGCGCGTTGCCGGAAGACCCCAGGGAAATTGTGCGAATGGCACGGCTGGTCGGCTATCCGGTGATCATCAAGGCGGCCGGTGGCGGTGGCGGGCGCGGCATGCGCGTGGTTCATACGGAAGCGGCGCTGGTCAGTGCCGTGCAGATGACCCGCACCGAGGCGCAGGCTGCATTCGGCAACCCGATGGTGTATATGGAAAAGTATCTGGAAAACCCGCGTCACGTGGAGATCCAGATTCTCGCCGACCAGTTCCGCAATGCCGTCTATCTCGGCGAGCGTGACTGCTCGATGCAGCGCCGCCACCAGAAGGTAATCGAGGAGGCGCCAGCACCGCACATCCCGGCCCGGCTGATCAGCCGCATCGGCGAACGCTGCGCCGAAGCCTGCCGGAAGATTGGTTACCGCGGCGCGGGCACCTTTGAATTCCTCTACGAAAACGGCGAGTTCTTCTTCATCGAGATGAACACGCGCGTTCAGGTCGAACACCCGGTGACCGAGGCGATCACCGGCATCGATATCGTCCAGGAGCAGATTCGCGTCGCCGCAGGAGAGAAGCTGCGCTACCGGCAGAAGGACATCACATTCCGCGGCCACGCCGTCGAATGCCGCATAAACGCCGAAGATCCCTTCACGTTCGTCCCCTGTCCCGGCAAGATCACTTTCTATCACCCGCCCGGCGGACCGGGAATCCGTGTCGATTCGCACATCTATCAGGGCTATACCGTGCCCCAGCATTACGACTCGATGGTCGGCAAGGTGATCGCCTATGGCGACACACGCGAACAGGCGATCCGCCGCATGCGGATTGCGCTGTCGGAAATGGGGATCGAGGGAATCAAGACCAATATCCCGCTCCATCAGGAATTGATGCAGGACGCGCGCTTTGTCGAGGGCGGCACAAGCATTCACTACCTTGAGAAGAAGCTCGCCGAAAAGGGCGAAGTCAAGAAGTAGGCGATGGCTTGGCAGAGCGTCAGTTTCCTGACCGACGCATCGCATGCCGAACCGGTGTGCGATGCCCTTCTGGATGTCGGGGCGCTCTCTGCCAGCATCGAGGATGCCGACGCCGGAACGCCGGACGAACAACCACAATTCGGCGAGCCGGGTTCGATCGTCTCGTCCGGCTGGAACCGTTCCCGTGTCATGGCCCTGCTCGAACCCGATGCCGATGTCGGCACACTGCTTGCACGAGCGAGCGTCATGGCCGGTCTGCCCGTGGTGCCGGCATGGACCGTCGAAGAAGTCGCCGAGCAGAACTGGGTCCGGCTGACCCAGTCGCAGTTCGATCCCATTCGCGTATCGGAGCGCCTGTGGATCGTTCCTTCGTGGCACGCAGCGCCGGACCCTGCCGCGGTCAACCTGGTTCTCGATCCCGGAATGGCCTTCGGTACCGGTTCGCATCCGACGACCCGGCTCTGCCTCGAATGGCTCGAACGCAATGTCCACGCCGGCTGCTCGGTTCTCGATTATGGCTGCGGCTCGGGCATTCTGGCGATTGCGGCGGCCCGTCTCGGGGCCGGCAGCGTGGTCGGTGTCGACATCGACCCGCTGGCGGTCGAAGCGGCCCGGGCCAATGCGCAGCGAAACGGAGTGACCGCCACGTTTCACGATTCCGCGCAACCGGTTGCCGGCGCGTATGATCTTGTTGTGGCCAACATCCTGTCCAATCCATTGCGCGTCCTCGCCCCGGCCATTTGCGCCCGTGTCCGCCGCGGCGGTCGTTTGGCGCTGTCCGGCATCTTGCGCGAGCAGGCGGATGAGATCATGGCGATCTACGGGCAGTGGCTACCGATGCAGGTTGCCGATTTTTGCGAGGACTGGGTATGCCTGGCCGGCACCAAGTCGTGATGCGCACCCGTTGCCCCGCCTGCAACACGGTCTTCCGTGTGACTTCCGAACAGTTGCGGGCCAAGGCCGGCAAGGTCAAATGCGGCTATTGCCAGCACATCTTCAACGCTTTCGACGAGTTGATCGACGAGAGATCGAAGACACCGCCGCTCGTCATGACGACGGCCGAAGGCACTGATGCGCGAGGACCTGGCACCGAACCGGAAGAGGTGACCGCGCCCGAGTCCGCGCCCGAGTCCGCGCCCGAGTCCGAGTCCGAGTCCGAGTCCGAGTCCGAGTCCGAGTCCGAGTCCGAGTCCGA
>DAOMFF010000011.1:0-17379 GCA_035429665.1 Azonexus sp. | reverse complement strand
ATCCTCGTTCAGGGCAGCGGCGAAGCGCGCGGCAAATTCGTTGTTCCAGTCGATGTCGACCGCAGCAGCCGGCGGCACGTCGCGCAGCGCGAAATAGAGACTGTCCAGGCTGCGCTTGGCATCGTCGAGGTGGGAATCCGAATAATTCAGGGCACTGCGGTAGTGGGCGCGCAGGATAAAGAAGCGCACCACCTCGGCATCGTAGCGCTGCAGCACTTCGCGGATGGTGAAGAAGTTACCGAGCGATTTCGACATCTTTTCGTTGTCGACCCGGACGAAGCCGTTGTGCATCCAGTAATTGACGAAGGTGCACTGGTGCGCGCCCTCGGACTGGGCGATCTCGTTCTCGTGGTGCGGGAACTGCAGATCCTGGCCGCCACCGTGGATGTCGAAATGCGTGCCGAGCAGCTTCGAGCTCATCGCCGAACATTCAATGTGCCAGCCCGGCCGCCCCTCGCCCCACGGTGACTCCCAGGCCGGCTCGCCCGCCTTGGCGTGTTTCCACAGCACGAAATCGAGCGGATCGTCCTTGGCCGAGTCGACCTCGACCCGCTCGCCGGCGCGCAGGTCGTCGAGCGACTTGCCCGACAGCCTGCCGTAGCCGGGAAACTTGCGCACCGCGTAATTGATGTCGCCGTCGGCGGCCTGGTAGGCCAGGCCGCGCGTTTCAAGCATGCCGATGAGATCGAGCATCTCCGGGACGTACTCGGTGGCGCGCGGCTCGTGGTCGGGGCGCAGCACGCCCAGCGCATCGGCGTCCTCGTGCATGAAGGCGATGAAGCGGTCGGTCAGCTGCTGGATCGTTTCGCCGTTCTCGCTGGCGCGCTTGATGATCTTGTCGTCGATGTCGGTGATGTTGCGCACGTAGGTCACGTCGTAGCCGCTGGCCTTGAGCCAGCGATAGACCATGTCGAAGACGACCATGACGCGGGCGTGCCCGAGGTGGCAATAGTCATAGACGGTCATCCCGCAAACGTACATGCGCACCTTGCCCGGTTCGATGGGCGAGAAGACCTGCTTTTCCCGTTTCAGGGAGTTGTGGATTTTGAGCATGGGCGGGGAATTTCGCGACGTCGTCGGCCATTCGTGAAGCTTGGGAATGGCTGGTGTTCTTGGTAGAATCGAGCGATTGTAAACCTGCGCCGAGTATAGCATAGCGATGAGTTCAGTCCCCCCGCCTCGGCCTCGGCCAGGTGCATTTCGAGCGCTGCGTGCCGCCATGATCGCACTGACGCTCGGCTGCGGCACCCCATTGCTCGCCGACACACTTGCGGATGTCCAGCGCCTGATCAAGCAAGGCCAGTATCCGCAAGCGCTGGCGAAAATCGATTCTTATCTGGGCGCGTCACCCAATGACGCGCAGGCCAGTTTTCTCAAGGGCGTGATCTACAGCGAGACCGACAAGACCGACGAAGCCATTGCGGTTTTCACCAAGCTGACCGAGGATTACCCCGAGTTTCCCGAGTCCTACAACAACCTGGCGGTCATTTACGCACGCCAGAAGCAATACGAAAAGGCGCGGATGGCACTCGAGATGGCGATCCAGACGCACCCCTCCTATGCGACCGCCTATGAAAACCTTGGCGACCTCCACGCCAAGCTGGCCAACCAGGCCTATGCCAAGGCTGCGCAACTTGACGGAGCGAGCAAATCGGCGAAGACCAAGCTGACCCTCTCGCGTGACCTGATCACGGTCCCGGCCAAGGCAACCGCGAAGCCGGCGACCACGGTCCAGCCACCCGTCGACCCAGCCGCCAGCAACAAGGCCGCCAATCAATAACCCAACCAGGAAAACACAAGCCATGCTCAAGCAACTCTCGACCCTGACCGCCGGTCTGCTCCTGTCGTTGGCCGCCCTGGCCGTGCCCACCGTCGAAATGACCACTTCGCTGGGCAAGATCACGCTCGAACTCAACGCCGAGAAGGCGCCGAAGACGGTCGAGGCATTCCTTGACAACGCCAAGCGCGGCTTCTATGACGGCACGGTCTTCCACCGCGTCATCGACGGCTTCATGATCCAGGGCGGGGGCTTCAGTCCGGCGATGGAAGAAAAGAAGACTCCTGCTCCGGCGCTGCAGAACGAGGCGACCAACGGCCTGAAAAACGAACGTGGCACAATCGCCATGGCGCGCACCCAGGACCCGCATTCGGCCCGCGTCCAGTTCTTCATCAACCTGAAGGACAATGATTTCCTCAATCACAAGACGGCCGCCGATCCGCGCGGCTTCGGCTATGCCGTGTTCGGCAAGGTCACCCAGGGCATGGACGTCGTCGACAAGATAGCCAAGGTGCCGACCGGCAATGCCGGCCCGCACCAGAATGTGCCGACCACGCCGGTCGTCATCCAGAGCGTCAAAATCATCTCCGAGAAATAAGGACTCACAAGTGATCAAACTCACCACGAACCACGGCGTCATCATGCTCGACCTGAATGCCGAAAAGGCGCCGAAGACGGTCGCCAACTTCCTCGCCTATGTCGAGGCCGGACATTACGACAACACCGTTTTCCACCGTGTGATCAAGAACTTCATGATCCAGGGCGGCGGCTTCGAACCCGACATGAAACAGAAGCCGTGCAAGGCGCCGATCGAGAACGAGGCGGCCAACGGCCTCAGGAACAAGCGCGGCAGCATCGCCATGGCGCGCACCGGCGATCCGCATTCGGCCACCGCCCAGTTCTTCATCAACGTCGTCGACAACAACTTCCTCGACTTCAAGTCGCCGTCCGGCCAGGGCTGGGGCTACTGCGTTTTCGGCGAGGTTAGCGAAGGCTTGGACGTCGTCGACAAGATCCGCGCCGTGCGTACCGGCAACAAGGGTTTCCATCAGGACGTGCCGGCGGATGATGTGATCATCGAGAAGGCGGAAGTGGTTTGATCTTCTTCGTTTCCGATCTGCACCTGTCGCCCCGGTCGCCCGGGGCGACGCGTTTGTTCCTTCAGTTTCTTGCCGGCCGTGCCCGCGAGGCGGAGGAACTCTATATTCTCGGTGATCTCTTCGAAGCCTGGATCGGCGATGACGACAGCGGCGACCCGTTCAACGCCGAAGTCGTTGCCGCGCTGCGTGCCGCCAGCGATGCCGGGCTGCGGATCAGCGTCATGCACGGCAATCGCGATTTCCTGCTTGGCGATGGCTTTGCCGCCGCGACCGGAGCCAGGCTGCTCGGCGATCCGCATCTGCTGTCGACGCCGGAATGGCAGTTCGTTCTTTCGCACGGTGACGCACTCTGTCTTGACGATGCCACCTACATGGCCTTCCGCGCCCAGGTTCGCAACCCGGCCTGGCAGGCGGCGTTGCTCGCCAAACCGCTGGGCGAGCGCCGCGCCATTGCCGCCCACATGCGCGAGGTCAGCGAGTCGAGCCAGCGCGACAAGGACAACCCCTACACCGATCTGCAAGCAGCCGCCACCGATGACTTTCTGCGCGAACACGGCTACGTGACGTTCATCCACGGCCACACGCACCAGCCGGCGACGCATGACCACATCGTCGACGGCATCCACGTCGAGCGCTGGGTGCTGGCCGACTGGCACGAGGACCGCGGCGAGTGCCTGGTCTGGGATGGCGAGGCATTGCACCGAGAAGCGCTGACCCAGGAAAATCGGCCCTGAACGGGTGTCGACCGCGACAGGCATGAAGGCCCACTGGGGGGCGACTAGCGCTCCCGGCATCCTGCGCGACGTCTTCGGCTACCCCGCCTTCCGTGGCGCGCAGGCCGAGATCATCGACCACGTTTCCAGCGGCGGCGACGCGCTGGTGCTGATGCCGACCGGCGGCGGCAAAAGCCTCTGCTACCAGATTCCCGCCCTGCTCCGCCCCGGCTGCGCCGTCGTCGTCTCGCCACTGATCGCGTTGATGCAGGATCAGGTCGATGCCCTGACCCAGCTCGGCGTCAAGGCCGCCTGCCTGAACTCCACGCTCGACTGGCGCGCGGCGCAGGCGGTCGAGCAAGCCATCTTCAACGGCACGCTCGACCTCGTCTATATCGCCCCCGAACGCCTGCTGCTCGACCGCACGCTGGCCATGCTCGACGCGCTGGACGAAGCCGGCAAGCTGGCGCTGTTCGCCATCGACGAAGCGCACTGCGTGTCGCAATGGGGCCACGACTTCCGCCCGGAATACCTGCAGCTCTGCGCCCTGCATGAACGTTACCCGAAGGTACCGCGCATCGCGCTGACCGCCACCGCCGACCAGGCGACGCGCAGCGAAATACTGGCGCGCCTCGGCCTGGGCGAAGCCCGCGTCTTCCTCTCCAGCTTCGACCGCCCGAACATCCGCTATACCGTCGTCGAAAAGGACAATGCAAAGAAGCAGCTGCTCGGCTTCCTGACCGGGCGCAAGGGGCAAGCCGGCATCGTCTATTGCCTGTCGCGCAAAAAAGTTGAGGAAACCGCCGAATGGCTGTCGGCCCAGGGCTACCCGGCCCTGCCCTACCACGCCGGCCTGCCGGTTGCCGAGCGCGCCGCCAACCAGCGCCGCTTCCTGCGCGAGGAAGGGCTGGTCATGTGCGCCACCATCGCCTTCGGCATGGGCATCGACAAGCCCGACGTGCGCTTCGTCGCCCACCTCGACCTGCCCAAGAGCATCGAAGCCTACTACCAGGAAACCGGCCGCGCCGGCCGCGACGGCGAGCCGGCCGAAGCCTGGATGACCTACGGCATGCAGGACGTCGCCCTGCAGCATGCTCGGATCGCTGAATCCGCTGCCGGCGAGGACCAGAAAATCCTCGAAGCGCAGCGCCTGACCGCCCTGCTCGCCTACTGCGAAGCGCCGCGCTGCCGCCGTCAGGTGCTGCTCGACTACTTCGGCGAGCAACGCCAGCCGTGCGGCAACTGCGACCTCTGCGCCGAACCGCCGGAACTGTGGGACGGCACCCAAGCCGCGCAAAAGGCACTGTCGGCCATCTTCCGCACCGGCATGCGCTTCGGCGTCGCCCACCTGACCGACATCCTGCGCGGCAAGGCCACCGACAAGGTCAGGCAGTGGCACCATGACCAGTTGCCGACCTTCGGCGTCGGCAGCAACCTCGACGACCACGCCTGGAAAAGCGTCTTCCGCCAGCTCGCCGCCGCCGGCCTGGTGCATGTTGACATGGCCGAGCAGGGCGCGCTGCAACTCACCGAAGCGGCGCGCGAAGTGCTCAAGGGCCGGCGCGCGATGCAACTGCGGCGGCCGGCCAAGCGCAAGACCCCGTCGCCGAGCCGGAGCAGCGCCACGGTCAGCGACTTGGCACCCGCCGACGAGGCGCTGTTCCAACTCCTGCGCAAGTGGCGATCCGATACGGCACGGGAACAAAGCGTCCCGGCCTACGTGATCCTGCACGACAGGACCCTGCGCGAACTGGCCGAAGTTCGCCCGATCAGCCTTGGGCAACTGTCAGGCATCAGCGGCATGGGCAGCGCCAAGATCGAGCATTACGGCGAGGAACTACTGGTGCTGATCCGCGAGGCTGGTTGATCCCAGGCGCCCTGTGCCCGAGGTCCACAGACGACCCAAACCCGTCTGTCGAGTTTCTCTGAAGCGGTCCGACGCTCAGCTACGACATTTTCGTGTTTCGCTTCTACGAAGCAGCCGTTCGTGAGCTCCGGCAGTCGGCCAACTGGCGCCGCTCGATGATTCCGGGAAGCAGCCACCCGAACGACTGCTGTACTCCCGAACCCGCCGGAAGACCAATTCACACAACTCGGCCTGAACTCTCTTACAAAGATGACCCCATGAAACTTAACAGCTAGACTGTATGGCGTGGATGGGTCGCGCCAGCCGAACGAGGCTGAGCCAAACGAAACGAACACATGATTGGAGACGCAGCATGAACCTGAAACGCATACTTGCCGCCACGGATTTCTCCCTCCTGGGCGATGCGGCAATCCATCCTGAAAGGCATGATTGAGCTTTCAAGGGTTAGTGTACTGGCATAGCTTCCGGACCGCCAATAGTACTTCTCTGACTGGACGTACGACCCCACAAGACGCAAGTCTGTTCGTGGTTTATTGCTTATGGCTGCTGACTCTGCGCAGGATGTCGCATGCGGCTCATCTTGCCAGCAAGCAGCTTGGTCTCACCGCAGCGTCCTTCCTTGATTTTCTCGTGCGCGAAGGGACGAAGCAGGTACACGCGGCCAACACCCACAGCCCACTGACAAAGGTGACTCATGAGTGAATGAGGTCAAGACACCTCTCGCCGCGGAACGCTTGCTCGCCATCGTCCGCGCACTTTCCCGTGAGATGCGTCCAAGCGTGCAGCAGTTGGATCGCCTTGGACTGGATCATGTGCTGGAGCGTGATTACGGCCTCGACAGCTTGGCGCGCGTGGAACTGCTTGCCCGCATCGAGCGCGAACTGGGGGTGAAGCTGGCCGAGGCGGCCTTTGCCGAGGCCGAAACGCCGCGCGACCTGTTGCGGCAGATGGGCAACGCGGCGCCAAGCCTTGCCGCCGGCGCCGTCCCGCCGGCGCCGACTGTTGCAGAGAGCATCGAGCATCCGCCGGAGACCATCGCCACCCTCACCGAGATGCTCGACTGGCATGTCGACCGGCACGGCGAGCGGGTCCATGTCACGCTGTATGGCGATGAGGAACAGAGCACGGACATCACTTACCGGATGCTGCGGGCCGAGGCACAGGCACTGGCGGCCGGTCTGATCGAGCAGGGTGCGCAGCCGGGCGACCGCGTCGCCATCATGCTGCCTACCGGGCGCGAATTCTTCGCCGCCTTCTACGGCGCGCTTTACGCCGGCTGCATGCCGGTGCCGCTCTATCCGCCGGCACGCCTCTCGCAACTCGAAGATCACATGCGGCGCATCGCTGGCATCGTCGCCAACGCCGAAGCCGCCGTGCTCGTCACCGACCCGCGCGCCCAACTGCTCGGCCATTTGCTCTCCGCGCGATGCGCCTCGCTGCGACGGGTGACGACCCCTGAAGACTTGTCCAGGGAAATCGCCATTCCCACTTTCCCGCAGCGCAAGGCGGAGGACGTCGCCTTCCTGCAATACACCTCCGGCAGCACCGGCAACCCCAAGGGCGTGGTGCTGACCCACGCCAATCTGCTCGCCAACCTGCGCGCAATGGAAGCCGCCTCGGGCGTCACCGCGCAGGATGTGTTCGTCTCCTGGCTGCCGCTCTACCACGACATGGGCCTGATCGGCGCCTGCATGGGCAGCCTGACCTTCGGTTTCCGGCTGGTGCTGATGCCACCGCTGGCCTTTCTCGCCACGCCTCGGCGTTGGCTCGCCACCATTCACCGCCACCGCGCCACCGTTTCGGCGGCGCCGAACTTCGCCTACGAGTTGTGCGCCAACAAGCTTGCCGACGCCGACCTCGCGGGTCTCGACCTCTCCTGCTGGCGGCTGGCATACAATGGCGCCGAGCCGGTCAGCCCTGACACGTTGGCGCGTTTCGCCGCGCACCTGGCCCCGTATGGCTTTAACCCAACAGCCATGACGCCGGTGTATGGGCTGGCGGAGTCGTCCGTGGGGCTGGCCTTTCCGCCGCTCGTGCGCGGCCCGCTGATCGACCACGTGGATCGCCGCGGTTTGTCGGCCGAGGGCATCGCCCGTCCGGTTCCCGCCGATGCCGCCTATGTACTGCACATCGTCACCTGCGGCCGGGTGCTGCCGAGTCACGAGCTGCGCATAGTCGACGACCAGGGGCACGAACTGCCGGAGCGCACCCAGGGGCGCGTGCAGTTTCGCGGCCCCTCGGCCACCGCGGGTTATTACCGTAACCCGGAAGCGACGGCAAAACTGCTCGACGGTGACTGGCTCAATACCGGCGATCTCGGTTACCTCGCCGCCGGCGAGCTGTATCTCACCGGGCGCGAGAAGGACATCATCATTCGCGGCGGGCACAACATCCATCCCCAGGAACTGGAAGATGCCGCCTCCCATGTCGAGGGCGTGCGGCGCGGCGGCGTGGCAGTGTTTCCCGCCACCGATCCGCGCAGTGGCAGCGAGCGCCTGGTGGTGCTGGCCGAAACGCTCGAACGCAATGTCGCGGCGCGCAACCACGTGCTGGCAGAGATCAACCGGCTCGCCGTCGACCTGATTGGCCTGCCGGCCGACGACATCGTGCTCGCGCCGCCGCACAGCGTGCTGAAAACCTCCAGCGGCAAGATCCGCCGCGCCGCCTGCCGCGAACTTTACGAACGTGGCATCCTGACCGCCACCCAGCGCGCGCCTTGGCAACAGATGCTGCGGCTTGGCTGGGCCGGTTTCGCAGCCCGGGTCGGACAAATGCTCCACCGCGCTGCCGACCGGAGCTGGAGTCTCTTGGCCTGGGCGGTATTCGCCACCCTCGTGCCGCTGGGTTGGATGCTGATTGCGCTCGGGCCAACGCTGGCGGTGCGCCGCCAAATCGCCAAGACGGGCGCGCGCCTGGCCCTGGCACTGACCGGCCTGACACCAAGGGTGGAGGGCTTGCAACACCTTGCGAACGATGATCGTGGCCCGCTGATCGTGGTGGCCAACCACGCCAGCTATCTGGACGGACTGATCCTCACCGCTGTGCTGCCACCCCGCTTCGCCTACGTCGCCAAGAAGGAGTTGCTGCAGAACCCCTTCGCCGCCATTCCCCTCTCTCGCCTGGGCAGCGCCTTTGTTGAGCGCTTCGACGGCGCGCGCGGCGTCGAAGACACACACGAACTGGAAGCGCGGGTAAGGCGCGGCGAGTCGCTGCTCTTCTTCCCCGAAGGCACCTTCCGCGCCGAGCCGGGCCTTTTGCCCTTCCGACTCGGCGCCTTCGTCATCGCCGCGAACGCAGGCGCGGCGGTGGTGCCGATCACGCAGACCGGTAGCCGCGCCCTGCTGCCCGGTGTGTCATTGCGGCCGCATCACGGCACGCTTCAGGTACTGATCGGTGAGCGTTTGACACCGCAGGGGAAAGACTGGCTGGCAGCATTGCGGCTGCGCGATGCCGCGCGTCACTGGATTCTGGCGCGGCTGGACGAACCGGAGTCCGCGGGCGAGCCATGACGAACTAAGGCATTGCTGGCGACTGGCACAGATGGCGGTGGGTATTGCAGGGCGCAGAGGGAAATCAGGGGGGAAATCCACTTTCGACGATGGGCAGCAGGAGCGAAAATACTTCCCGGATGGCACCTGAATTTCCCATCCTTCGCTGATTCTCGTCAACGGCGTCATCGTGAACGCCATCCGGCAGGAACATGATAGCGAGCCTGCGCCCGCCAAATCGAATGACATTGCGGAACTGCGCCGCGAGATTACCACGCTGCGCGAAGAGCTCACGTCGGCGCGCCCGGCAGCGACCGATCGCTGATCTGGCCTAGAACTTGTCCAATCGCATGACTTCGACGTCGTGCAGCCAGGCGACCATCGCGTAGTTAGCATAGTAATGGTCCCGCAAATGCGCCAGAAGGGCTTCGGCCCGTTCCCGCCTGCAGACGACCTCGATGCGGATGTTGGCGGCCTCATCCCAGTTCGCATCGCGCACGCCGCGGTGACCACGGCCACGCGCGTCGGTCACCGTGTAGCCGCTAACGCCCCGCCGGCCCAGGTCGGCAAGAACCGCGTTTTCGATCACGCTCTCGGTGACGATGCTCAGGAGAACACGTTTTTCCTCCGCGACGACGCTCATCGGACGACTCCGGAAACCTGAGCGGCTAGCTCGTAATAGAGCGGAATGCCGACGAGGATGTTGAAGGGAAAGGTGACGCCGAGCACGGCCGCCAGAGACAAGGCTGGGTTGGCTTCGGGAAGCGCGAGGCGCATGGTGGCGGGCACCGCGATGTAGGATGCGCTCGCAGCCAGAGTGGCCAGGAGCGCGACGCCGCCCGTCGACAACCCGAGCAGGACGCCACAGGCGACCCCGGCAGCGGAAGAAGCCACCGGCATCAGCAACCCGAACGCGATGATGAAAAGTCCCTGCCGCCGGAGTTCGCCGGCCTGGCGCGCAACGATCAGTCCCATCTCCAGCAGGAAGACCGCCAGCGCCCCCTTGAATAGGTCGAAGAACAGCGGCCGGATCGACGCCAGCCCTTCCGAACCGGCAATCCAGCCGATGGTCATACCGCCTAGGAGCAGCACGACGCCCTTGCCGAAGAAGGCTTCGTGGGCGAGCCGCCCCCAATCGGTGCCGGCGGACAGGCCGCGCGCCAAGGCGATGCCGACCACGATGGCCGGCACCTCCATGACGGCAAGAAAGATCGGCAACTGCGGCTCGAAGGAAATGTCTCGCGCGGTCAGCCAGTTGACGCCCACGGCAAAGGTCGCGACGCTGACCGAACCGTAGTGCGCGGCCACAGAAGCCGCGTCGACCCGCGCGAAACGCCCGATCTTGAGAAGCACCCAGTACGCGACCAAGGTCTGCGCGATGCCCAGCAGGATGACCGCGCCCAATCGGGAAGGAGCGGCGCCAGTGCCTGCTTGGCCAGCCCTTCGCCGCCCTTGAGGCCGATCGCGAGCAGCAGGATCAGCGACAGCGAATCGTAGAGCGCCCCGGGCAACTTGAGCTCGGAACGCGTGAGACCGGCGAATAGACCGAGCAGGAAGAACAGAACGACGACATCGATCAAGGCTTTCCTTCTTTCATCAAGTCGGCACCGGGAACTATCGCAAAACTGGAGGTGAAGCACGCAAGCTTCAGCAGAAATCCCGGCTCCCCACGTCAAGCGCGCCCACTCAGCCCGACGAATCGACCGGCCGGCGAGCGACCAGGTGCACCGCCTCGTCCTGTCGGTCCTTCCTGCCACGGTGGGATTCTGGTGGCCATCTTCTGAATTCGCAACTCCAGAATGGGGTTGTCGCACCGGCATTCCTGCTGCCGCTCCAAACCCGTTACCTGCCCTTGGATCAGTGTAGCGTCGAGCGGCAGCAGACGACCGCGACGCGACCGTCCTCTCGTCGGATTCATCGCCGGAAAGCGGTCAGTGAAGTTTCGCTTCCCGGAAGCTGCCATTCATTACCGAGTGCTGACGACCCTTTCCTGTCCGATGACATTTGGAACCCCGGTGGCAGTTTTCTGATCCCAAAGCAGCCAATACCGACGGTGGACTCCATGACAGATTTGGTCTGCAACACGCCAGTTATCAGTCTTTTATACCAACGCAAGGTACGTCACAATTCTCAAGCTGTTGCCACAGGTCCAAACGGCTGGCCATGTTTGGCAATTCGTCTGGAATTCTCAGGTGAAGTGGCAGGGGTACCAGCCAACGCCTACCGTGGCCTCGATTGATGAATTCCTGGCCGTGGTCGATCGGGATCAGTATGGGTGCTTCTAGGGGTAACTCCCCCCTGTCTTGCCAGAGGCTGTCGCGTCGGCAAACAGATTGGCTGCGATCGACAAGAACCACGGCAGCCCCGAAAAATCAAGCAGCGCGAACGGCAGCGACCTCGACAGATACCGGCCGCTCGGCACTGTAATGACTAAATCGGTCCATCCCCTCGCTGATGACCGGAAACACCACCGATCTAGTTACCAGACATTCGAAACTTCCCTGGTCGTCATTCATGTCCTATGCAAATCATGGTGGGAGAGCGGTAAGGATCGAATGCGTTTCCCGGTAGCTGAAAAAATTGCATTGCACACGGCCGGGGCCAAGGGAAGGATTGCCGGTTCGCCATGACCGCCCCAGAATCCCCCTGTAGGCACAAGAGCGAGTTCGATCTTTGGCATCTCGGACATCTGAGGCAGTCGAAAGTCGTTGAAGTTCGATTCCACAATGCGTCCGTTCTTAACATTGTTTTCCTGGTAGAGGATGGCACCGAGGCCGTAAGTCACATTGCTCTCTGCCTGAGCCCGGCAGGTATCCGGATTCACGACGTACCCCGAGTCAATGGCGACTACGATGCGCAGCACCTCGACGTTTCCTTTGGCGCTTACCGAGACCTCGGCCACCATCGCAGCGAAACTTCCAAAACCGTCGACGACTGCCACTCCGCGGTGAACACCTTGCGGTAGAGGATTCCCCCAGCCCGCTGCCTTGGCAACAGCTTGCAGGACGAGGCGATTCTTGTCATCAGCCTTGAGCATCGCCAGTCGGTACTCGACTGGATCCTTGCCAGCCGCAACCGCCAGTTCATCAATGAAACACTCGCGGTAGAAGCCATTCTGCTGGCCCGGAGCACGCCAGAATCCAACGGGGACATGGCCATTGCGCATGGCATAGTCGACCTGCTGGTTGGGTACCTGATAGGGCATGTCGCTGAATGTGCGAACTGCCGTGAAGTCGATGCCGTCCTTGAGGGCACCCGGCATCAAGACCTTGAGGATAGACGGACAGGAAACTCGTGTGTGCATAGCAATGAGATTGCCTTTGTCATCCAGGCCCGCTTTCATCTGCACGATGCTTGCCGGACGGTAAAAGCCATGCTGCATGTCTTCAGCTCGCGACCACATCAGCTTGACGGGCGTGCCGACCATTGCCTTGGCAATCGTTACGCCCTGCCTGACGAAATCCTGCGGCCCACCGCGACGACCGAAACCGCCGCCAAGCATCATCTTGTGCACCTCGACCTTTTCCAGCGGCAGGCCTGCAGTTTCGGCGGCTACCGCCATCGACGCTTCACCGTTCTGGGTAGAGGTCCATACTTCGAGAAATCCATCAGGCTTCAGCCAAGCCGTGCAGGTCTGCGGCTCCATGGTGGCATGGTTGAGGTAAGGCGAAGCGTATTCGGCCTCGATCACCCTGGCCGCACCGGCAATCGCCGCAGATGTATCGCCGACCTTGCGTGCCTGAGGCAAGGTGGGATCGGCCAGGCCCTCCCGCAGCATGGCAGTGATGGTCGCGTTCGAGGCATCACCATGGTCGCCAATGCGCCATTCGATCTTCAGTCGTTGCAAAGCTTGATCAGCGCGCCACCAACTGTTGGCGACGACAGCGACAAAATCGGACTCGCGTACCACTTTCTTCACGCCGCGCATCTTCATCGCGTCAGCGGCATCCAAGCTTTTCACCTTGCCACCAAACACCGGGCATTGTGCGATGGAGGCGTGCAACATCCCAGGGAGTACGACATCGACTCCGAACACCGGCTTGCCGAGAACTTTGTCGGGGATATCGAAGCGATGCACGGGCTTGCCGGCAATCTTCCAATCCTTCGGGTCACGAAGGATGGCTTCTCTGGGTGGTTCAAACTTCGCCGCCTCGTGTGCAACTTCGCCATAGCGCAAGCTGCGCTTGCTTGGCCCATGAGTAATCACCCCGCGTTCGACGGTGCATTCAGCCGCCGGCACATTCCAGCGTGCGGCGGCGGCATGGATCAGCATCACACGCGCAGCGGCACCTGCCTTCCGCACATAGTCCTGAGAGCTGCGCACGCCCTGACTCCCACCGGTAGACATCGATCCCCAGATGCGTTTGCGGCGAATATGCTCATTCGGTGAGGCAAATTCGGAACTGACCTTGGCCCAATCACAGTCTAGTTCTTCGGCCACCAGTTGAGCCAGCGCGGTAAAGGTGCCTTGCCCCATTTCGGAACGGGCGATGCGTACGATCACACGGTCATCGGGATGTATTACCACCCAGGCGTTAACCTCGGTGGCAGGCGTAGCTTGAGCCGCTTTGGCTATCCAGGGGAAGGAAAACTCCAGCGATAGTCCGCCACCCAGAGCGGCAGAGGCCTTGATAAATTCACGACGATCGAGTCTCATTGCGCTGCCCCTAGGGCTACTTTGCCGCGGCGGACGGCATGGTCTTGGCTACCGCATGTATTGCCTCGCGGACCCGGGAATAGGTTCCGCAGCGGCACAGATTGGTCATCGTCTTGTCGATGTCAGCATCGGAGGGCGCAGGATTCTTCGTCAACAGTGCCGCAGCCGACATGATCATGCCCGTCTGGCAGTAGCCGCATTGCGGCACCTCATGCTCTATCCATGCCTTCTGAAGGGGGTGCAGGCCACTTGCAGACAAGCCCTCGATGGTCAGCACTCTTTTCCCCACGGCTGCGGAAGCTGGCATAGTGCATGAGCGTATCGCCGCACCGTCAACATGCACTGTACAAGCACCGCATAGGGCAACACCGCAGCCGTACTTTGCTCCGAGCAGGCCGAGGTGGTCTCGCAATACCCATAGCAACGGCATTTCCGGTTCCACATCGACCTGGTGAAGTTTGCCATTCACGTGCAGCTTGAGCATGGAATCTCCCTCGACAATTTGCCTGGATGTTTAGCATATGTTGCGGATATACGATACTGCCTGACTTTGGACTTGGCGAAGACGCCAGAACCGTTTGAGTAAACATGGCACATGTCCGCACAGTTTGCAATTCAAAGGCAAAGACGCCCTACAATCCCGCCAATATGTTGCATGCACGATTAGAGGACACAGATGGAAAGCGTCAATCTCGAAGTGCTACGCCGCGCAGTTGGCTGGATAGAGGCTGATGTTCCAGTGACGCTCGCCACAGTCACAAAGACATGGGGCAGTTCGCCACGTCCTGAAGGTGCGCTGCTTGCCATAAGTGGAAACGACCATCTCGTCGGCTCGGTTTCAGGTGGCTGTATCGAGGATGATCTGCTCGACCGACTTCACCGCATGCGTCCGGTACGCCCTGAAATCGTAACCTACGGTGTCACCACCGAACAGACGCAGCGTTTTGGACTCCCCTGCGGCGGTATGTTGCAGCTGGTACTCGAACCACTACAAAGGCGGAGTCTCCTGCGCGAGATATTGGATCGAATTGAACGAGGCGGACTGGCTGCGCGCAGCCTTCGCCTCTCGGATGGTCACGCCGAATTCGTCGCGGAAATACCCAACACCGCAATCGTCTTTGACGGCGCGACACTTGTCTCCGTGTTTGGCCCGCGCTGGCGGATGCTAATCATCGGAGCCAGCCAGCTCTCGCGATTTCTGGCCGAGTTCGCACTGGCACTCGACTATCAGGTGACAGTCAGCGAACCGCGCGAGGAGTACCGTGCAAGTTGGGCTATTCCCGGTACGATACTGTCTGAAGAAATGCCAGACGATGCCGTTGTGACAATGCATCCCGATCGACGCACAGTGATCATCGCCGCGACGCATGATCCCAAGCTGGATGATCTGGCACTGATTGACGCCTTGAAGTCAGATGCCTTCTACGTTGGTGCACTCGGTTCGCGCGCCAACAGCACAAAGCGACTTGAGCGGCTCAGCCAGTTCGATCTTAATGATGCGGCTCTTTGCCGTCTGCACGCTCCAGTAGGCTTACCGCTCGGTAGTAGAACGCCTCCGGAAATAGCACTCGCGATCCTTGCTGACATCACAGCGCGTCGGAACGGCATTGAATTAGTCAGAACGCTTCCGCGCGCCGAACCGATCGTCGTTTGCCCGGCCCCCGGCGAATGATCGTTGGTATTCTTCTCGCAGCTGGTGCCTCTACCCGCTTTGGTGGCGACAAGCTGCTTGCCGAACTTGGCAACGGACAATGTGTTGCCGAAGTTTCTTACGCCAATCTGCGTCCGGCCGTGGATCGGCTTATCGCTGTCGTCCGGCCCGACGCAAGCGCTCTCGCCCAGCGACTTGCAGCAGCGGGTGCCGAAATCTCTGTTTTTTCTGGGGCTAACCAGGGGATAGGCGCAAGCATCGCGCACGGAGCCGCTAAGACGTCGAACGCTGACGGCTGGTTGATCGCACTTGGCGACATGCCGCTCATTGACAGAAGAGTGGCCACACGCATCGCGGAATCTCTGTGCGCTGGCGCTGCAATCGCCATCCCTGTCGCTCATGGGCAACGCGGCCACCCCGTTGGCTTTGCGCACCACCTTCTTTCCGAATTAACAGCGCTGAATGGCGACATCGGTGCCCGAATAATTCTCGCCAAGCATGCTACTGATGTTGTGGAAATCCCTGTCACTAACGCGAAATCTTGGCTCGATATAGATAATCGCGAAGGACTTGAGACCGCAAAGCAGCTGTTTAACAGAAGTTGAGCTTTCTCGATTGTCCACATTGTGCGTAGCGTGGAGGAAGGAGACAGTCGCAAATTGCTAGGCAGGCATTCGGAATGGTCGGATAGCACGTTAGCGGCGAGATACCGTTGAGTTGCGGCACGACTTCTCGCACTCATAGCCGATCGCATGCTGCAGTGCCTCGCATTCATCCGCCTCGGAAATAAGTTCGGGCTCAGTCAGCCGGGCTCTTGAATTTCGCCAGAAGCGGTGCGACGAGGTCCATCGGCAAGGGGAAAACGACGGTAGTGTTCTTGTCAGCGCCAATGACCGTGAGCGTTTCCAGATAGCGCAGAAGTATTGCTTGGGGTTCCTGAGCCAGTATTTTTGCCGCCTGAAAAAGTTTTACAGCTGCCTGCAGTTCTCCTTCGGCGTGAATCACCTTGGCCCGCCGTTCCCGCTCTGCCTCGGCCTGCCTGGCGATGGCACGGATCATGGATTCCGTCAGGTCAACTTGCTTTATCTCGACATTGGCAACCTTGATTCCCCAAGAGTCGGTTTGCGCATCCAATGCGAGTTGTATGTCTGTATTGAGTTTCTCGCGCTCGGCCAGCATGTCGTCCAACTGATGTTTGCCCAATACTGAACGCAGCATGGTCTGGGCCAGTTGGCTGGTGGCGTTCAGATAATCCACCACCTGGATGATCGCCTTTTCCGGGTCCACTACCCGCAGATAGACGACCGCACTGACCTTAACCGATACGTTGTCACGGGAAATCACATCCTGGGTTGGCACTTCAAGAACTACCGTCCGCAAATCGACCCGAATGACCTTCTGGATCAACGGAATGATAACGACCAGCCCTGGACCTTTCACTTTCCAGAAACGTCCCAATGTGAAGACCACGCCACGCTCGTATTCACGAAAAATGCGAATCGCAGAAGAGAAGAACGAAGCGCCTGCGATGATGGCAACTGCGATGACCATCCAAGTAAAATCCATGAGCATTCTCACCTCCTTGTCGACGGCGGGCTGTTAAAGATAGCGAAGTGGCCATTCGGAAAACACAAAAATCGGACAAGTCCTTCCGACAGCTTAAAGCAGGAATATCCAGACGGCTCGCAAAAACTGCAAACCAAGTTTTTTGGCGCCTACCTACTTGAGTTTCAGCAGGCAAAACGGATTGAATCGCCTCGGGAATTGAGGAGGCCCCATTACCTGAGAAAATGGAGCCACTATGAGCAATACGAAGCAATATTCCCCGGAAGTCAAGGAGCGTGCTGTCCGTATGGTGCAGGAGGCGCGCAAGGATTACCCTTCGCAGTGGGCAGCGGTCGAATCGATCGCCCCGAAGATCGGTTGTGCCGGCGCCACGCTGCATGAATGGGTCAAGCGGCATGAGATCGATGCGGGCGTACGGGGCAGCGTGACGACTGCCGAGCGTGAGCGCATCAAGGCGCTGGAACGCGAAGTGAAGGAGTTGCGCCAAGCCAACGAGATTCTGCGGCTGGCCAGTGCGTTTTTCGCGCAGGCGGAGCTCGACCGCCTCAAGAAGAAGTGAG
>DAOMFF010000010.1:9871-18087 GCA_035429665.1 Azonexus sp. | reverse complement strand
CTCTATCCGCTGGCGCTGGGCGGCGTGTCGATCATCGCTTCGATCATCGGCTGCTATTTCGTCAAGGCCACCGAAGGCGGCAAGATCATGGCGGCGCTTTATCGTGGCCTGATCGTCGCCGGCGTCTTGGCACTTGCCGCCTACTATCCGGTCACCTCCTGGCTGATTGGTGCCGGCGATCCGGCAGCCAAGATCACGACGATGTCGATGTTCGGCTGTTCCGTCGTTGGCCTCGTGCTGACTGCCGCGCTGGTGTGGATCACCGAGTACTACACGGGTACCGAGTACGGGCCGGTGAAGCACGTCGCGGCTGCCTGCCAGACGGGTCACGCGACCAACATCATTGCCGGTATTGGCGTTTCGATGAAGGCCTGCGCGTTGCCGGTGATCTCGGTGTGCGCCTCGATCTTTGCCGCTTACACGATGGGCGGCCTGTTCGGCATTGCGATTGCCGCCACCTCGATGCTGTCGATGGCCGGCATCGTCGTCGCACTCGATGCCTACGGCCCGATCACCGACAACGCCGGCGGCATTGCCGAAATGTCCGGTCTGCCCAAGGACGTCCGTGACGTGACCGACCCGCTTGACGCCGTCGGCAACACGACCAAGGCGGTCACCAAGGGCTACGCCATCGGCTCCGCCGGTCTCGCCGCGCTGGTGCTCTTCGCCGACTACACGCATGGTCTGGAAGCTGCCGGCCTCAAGGGCATCACTTTCGACCTGTCGAACCACATGGTCATCATCGGCCTCTTCCTCGGTGGCCTGATTCCCTTCCTCTTCGCCGCCATGGCGATGGAAGCCGTCGGTCGCTCCGCCGGCGCGGTGGTCGTCGAAGTGCGCCGCCAGTTCAAGGAAATCAAGGGCATCATGGATGGCACGGCCAAGCCGGACTATTCGCGTGCGGTGGACATGCTGACCGTGGCCGCGATCAAGGAAATGATGATCCCGTCGATCCTGCCGGTTGCCGTGCCCATCATCGTCGGCCTGGTGCTCGGTCCGCAGGCGCTCGGCGGCCTGCTGGTCGGCACCATCGTCACCGGTCTCTTCGTCGCCATTTCGATGACGACGGGCGGCGGCGCCTGGGACAACGCCAAGAAGTACATCGAGGACGGCCATTTTGGCGGCAAGGGTTCCGATGCCCACAAGGCAGCCGTGACCGGCGACACCGTTGGCGACCCGTACAAGGATACGGCTGGCCCGGCGGTCAACCCGCTGATCAAGATCATCAACCTGGTCGCGCTGCTGATAGTGCCGTTGATCGCCTGATCCTGCATTTCTCCGGAAAAGGCGGCTGCGGCCGCCTTTTTTTGTCACCGGCGTCGCCGGTGGCGGCGGCGCGGCCCGAGCCGTATAGCGCGCGGCTTGTCGGATAGTTCACGGCCGCTGCCGGAACCGTAAGCTAAAATGGCGCGGAAATGGAGACTGCATGAACGAATCCGAGAACCAGCTAGTGTCCGCGCCTGCTGCCGGGAGCAAACCCGGCGTGCGCGAGGACATCCTCCACTACGACCCTTTGCTCGATTGCCTGGTTGAACTGTCGCGCCTGCACGGGCGCCCGGGGACGCGTGCCGCGCTGACCGCCGGGCTGCCGTTGGAAAATGGTTCGCTGACGCCCTCGCTGTTTGCCCGCGCCGCCAATCGCGCCGGGCTCGCGGCCAAGGTCGTGCGGCGTCCGCTGGATCGCATCGACGCGACGTTGCTGCCGGTCGTTCTGCTGACCGCCGGTGATGAGGCCTGCGTGCTGCTTGGCTGGGACGAGTCCGGGGGCACCGCCCGCCTGCTTTTCCCCGAAACCGGTCAGGGTTCGGTCCAGCTCGCGCGGGATGAGCTTGTGCAGCGGTACACCGGTGTTGCCATCTATGCCCGGCCGCATTTCCGCTTCGACAAGCGCACGCCGGAAGTCGGCGACGTCAAGCTTCGCCACTGGTTCTGGGGCGCCCTGGCCGATCAGTGGCCGGTCTACCGCGATGTGCTGAGTGCGGCGCTGCTGATCAATGTCATCGCCTTGGCCATGCCGCTGTTTACGATGAACGTCTATGATCGCGTGATTCCCAACCGCGCCATGGAGACGCTCTGGGTCTTGGCCCTCGGGGTGATCCTGCTGCTGGCCGTCGACCTGACGCTGCGTCTTTTGCGTGGCTATTTCATCGATCTCGCCAGTGCGCGGATCGACATGCAGTTGTCGGCGCAGATCATGGAGCGCGTCCTCGGCGTGCGCATGGAAGCGCGGCCGGCGGCGGTCGGCGCCTTCTCGGCGAACCTGCGCTCGTTCGAGGCAGTGCGCGATTTCATCACTTCGGCGTCGGTCACCGCCTTCATCGACTTGCCGTTCGCCCTGCTTTTCGTTTTCGTCATCGCGCTGATCGCCTGGCAACTGGTACTGCCGGTGCTGGTCGCCATTGTCGCTGTCGTCATTTACGCTTATGTCCTGCAACACAAGATGCATGAACTCTCCGAAACCACCTACCGCGCCGGGGCGCTGCGTAACGCGACGCTGATCGAGAGCCTGACGGGGCTCGAGACGATCAAGACCCAGGGCGCCGAAAGCGTCATGCAGTCGAAGTGGGAAAAGTCGGTGTCCTTCGTCGCCCGCGTCAGCAACCAGATGCGCTTTCTTTCGGCGGCGGCGACCAACGGGGCGCTGGAGGCGCAGCAGGCGGTCAACGTCGTCATCATCATCGCCGGGGTCTACCTGATCGGTGCCGGCCAGCTCACCATGGGCGGCCTGATTGCCTGCACCATGCTGGCGTCGCGGGCCGTGGCGCCGCTCGGGCAGATGGTTGGCCTGTTGATGCAGTACCATAACGCCAAGGTATCGCTGACCTCGCTTGAAGAGATCATGAAGAAGCCGGTCGAGCGGCCCGCCGACGCAAGCTTCGTCCATCGCTCGGAACTGCGCGGCGACATCGAGTTCGCCAAGGTCGATTTCATCTACCCCGGGTCGTCGCTGCCGGCGCTCAAGGGTTTCAATTGCCGGATTGCGGCCGGCGAGAAAGTGGTCATCATCGGCCGCATCGGTTCCGGCAAGACGACCCTGCAGAAGTTGCTGCTCGGGCTGTACCAGCCGACCGCGGGCGCGGTGATGATCGACGGCGTCGATACTCGCCAACTCGACCCGGCCGACCTGCGCCGCAACATCGGCTATGTGTCGCAGGATCCGACCCTCTTCTACGGCACGCTGCGCGACAACATCGCGATCGGGGCGCCGTATGCCGATGATGCGGCCATCGTCGCGGCGGCGGAAGTCGCCGGCCTGGCCGAATTCGTCAATCGCCACCCGGACGGTTTCGACATGCTGATCGGCGAGCGCGGTGATTCGCTCTCCGGCGGGCAGCGCCAGAGCGTGGCCATCGCGCGGGCCTTCCTGATGGATCCGCCGATCCTGCTGCTCGACGAACCGACGAGTTCGATGGATTACAGCTCGGAGCAGCAGTTGAAGCAGCGCCTGAACGCCGTGGCGGCGCACAAGACGTTGGTGATCGTTACCCATCGCAACAGCCTGCTCGATCTCGCCACCCGGATCATCGTCGTCGACGACGGACAGGTGGTCGCCAATGGTCCGCGCGATCAGGTCATCCAGGCGCTGCAGAGCGGCCAGATCGGGAGGGCGTCATGAGCCGCTTGATGGCAGTGGGCGCCTGGCTGCGGGAGAAGCTCGAGGCGATCGCCATCAACGGCAAGCCGTATGTCGAGCGGGTGCTTGGTCGCCTGCCGAGCAAGGAGGAGGGCGAGGTGGTCGACTTCTCGACCGATGCCGACGTCGCCATCTTGCGCCAGGAGCCGTTGCGCGCGCGCGTCCTGTTGCGCAGCGTCGGCATTGTCATGGCGCTGTTCATCATGTGGGCAGCAGTGGCGCAACTCGACGAAGTGACGCGCGGCGAGGGCAAGGTTATCCCCTCCAGGCAGGTGCAGGTCCTGCAGAGCATCGATGGCGGTCTGGTTTCCGAGATCCTGGTGCACGAAGGCGACGTCGTTCAGGCCAACCAGTTGCTGATCAAGATCGACGAAACGCGCTTCGTGTCGTCGGTCAAGGAAAACCGTGTCCAGTACCTCGGTCTGCTCGCCCGCGCCGCACGCCTCAAGGCGATGTCCGATGGCAAGCCCTTCGTGCCGCCGCCAGAGGTGGTCAACGATGCCCCGGAAGTGGTCGAACAGGAACTTCAGCTTTACGAAGCCAAGCGGGCCGAGATGAATGCGGCAATCTCGATCGCCAGGCAGCAGCTTGCCCAGCGTCAGCAGGAACTCAACGAGGCGCAAGCGAGGCGGGCGCAGGCGGCGACCGGTTTCGACCTGACCTCGAAGGAACTGACGGTCACCAGACCGCTAATCAACTCCGGCGCGGTGTCCGAAGTCGAATTGCTGCGCCTCGAGCGCGATGTCTCGCGCTACCGCGGCGAGCGCGACATGGCGTCGGCACAGATAACCCGCGTTCAGGCGGCGATCAACGAAGCGCAGCGCAAGATCGAGGAAGTCGAACTCAATTTCCGCAACGACGCCGGCAAGGAGCTTTCAGAAACCACGGCCAAGCTGAACAGCCTGGCCGAGGGCAGCGTGGCGCTGTCGGATCGCGTCAAGCAGTCGTCGATCCGTTCGCCGGTCAAGGGAACGGTCAAGCGCCTGCTGGTCAATACCGTCGGTGGCGTCGTCCAGCCAGGCAAGGACATGATCGAGATCGTCCCGCTGGAAGATGCGCTGCTCCTCGAGGCGCGCGTCCTGCCGCGCGACATTGCTTTCCTGCGTCCCGGCCAGCCGGCCATCGTCAAGTTTACCGCGTATGATTTCTCGATCTACGGCGGCCTCGACGGCACGCTCGAGCATATCGGCGCCGATACGGTCATGGACGACAAGGGCAACGCCTTCTACATGGTGCGGGTGCGCACCAGCAAACCCGGTTTCGGCGATGCCAACCTGCCGATCATCCCGGGAATGGTCGCGGAGGTCGACATCATCACCGGCAAGAAGAGCGTGCTGGTCTACCTCCTCAAGCCGGTGCTGCGGGCCAAGAATGTGGCGCTGACCGAGCGCTGATGCAGCACTGGATCATCGACCGCGAAGTCGGTGCGCTGGCGACCTGGGTCGAAGCCATGCCGGGGGTGCAGATTCTGCGCCGTGACCAGATTCCTGCGATACGGTTTGCCGGGACTGGCGTCATCTGGTCCCGTTTGCGCTCCGGCGAGCCGGTGGAACTTGCGCTGGCCGGTATCGATCGCAGTGGCGGGCAGCCTGTCGTCCTGCTCAGCGACGAGCCTGATGAAGCGCAGGTTCTGCAGGCGCTGGCGCTGGGCGCTGCCGGCTGCTGCAATTCACGGGCGGCGACCGCGGTCCTCCAGCAGGTTACCGCAGTGGTCGGCAACGGGGGGCTCTGGGTTGGCCAGTCGCTGCTCCGGAAACTCGTTGGGGCGACCGCGCTTCGTCTCGGTCAACTGCCTGCGGAGGGCGAAAATGATAACTGGGCCGCGCTTCTCTCCGAGCGTGAGGTCCAGGTTTCCCGCCTGGTCGCCAATGGCGCCAGCAACAAGGAAATCGCCGATCACCTGGCGATCACCGAGCGCACCGTCAAGGCACACCTGACGGCCGTCTTCGAGAAGTTGGGCGTGCGCGATCGGCTGCAACTCTCGCTGCGGGTCAACGGCTTAAGAATCTGATGCCGGGCGTGAAATTTCTCACGCCATAGCGTGCCGACTGTACTTTGGTTCAATAGATTCGCCGTAGCCAACTCCGTAGACTCCCGGCATCCCTAATTGTGCTGGAGAAGTGTCATGGCCGAAGTCATCGCCCGCGTTGGAAGGATCACTGGTGAAGCCGTTGCCCGCGACCCGGACGGCAACGTCCGTCGGCTCAAGAGCGGTGATCCGATTCGTGAAGGCGATGTCGTCCAGGCCGCCGACGGGGCGCAGGTCGCGCTACGTCTGGCCGATGGCCGGGATTTGACGGTCAATGCCAACGAAGCGGCCAGGATCGACGCGGAAGTCGCCGCGCCCGACCTGCCGGATGCAGGCGACAGCGCCGTGCAGAACAATCCCCGGGGCTTCCTCAAGGTCGCCAAGGCGATCGTTGGGGCCGACGGTACCTTCAGCTTCGGCGACGACGCCGGCCAGGTCAGGAATGCTGCCGACCAGAAGGATGGCCACTCCTTCATCGAACTGGTGCGCATCGTCGAACTCGTCGAGCCACTATCTTTCCAGTTCGCCACCACGCGGTTCCCGCTTAACGACACGATAGAGGGCGGGCCGGCGGCGCTGTTCGATGCGCTCAATGCGGCGACTGCGGCGAGCATCGCGTCGCAGTCGTCCGGCGTACTGCTGGTGGACGGAGCCACCAGAGTGACGGCCGAACTGGCGCCGGCCTCCGACTCGGGCATTGCCGGTGACAACCTGACCAACGACGCCACTCCGACCATTCGCGGCACCGGCGAGCCGGGCGCGACCGTCACCGTCACCAGCCCGACTGGCGAAGTGTTGACCACGACGGTTGCAGCCGACAGTACTTGGTCGGTCACCCCGGGTACGGCGCTGCCTGACGGTGCTGCCAGCTTTGCGGTGACGGCCACGGATGCGGCCGGCAACACGGCGAGCACGATGGTCAGTCTGACCGTGGACTCGGTTGCCAGCGCCACGATCACGGTCAATGCGATCACTGCGGACAACGCGGTGAACGCGGCCGAGGCTGGTGGCACGATTGTCGTGACGGGCACGGTGGGCGCCGACGCCAGGGTCGGCGATACGGTCACCCTGGTGGTCAATGGTGTGACCTATACCGGTACGGTGACACCCGGCCTGACCTACAGCATCAACGTCGCCGGGAGCAACCTGGCGGGTGATACGTCCATTGATGCCAGCGTCAAGGGGACAGACACGGCCGGGAATTCGACGACGGCCAGCACAGTTCATACACATGGTGTCGATACGACCGCGCCGGGAACGCCGGTTGTCGTTATCACTGAGGACACCGACAACGATGGCCGGATAAGTCTCGCCGAGATTTCTGGCCCTGCTGATGTGCGGGTGACGCTCCCGGGCAATGCGATTGCTGGCGATACACTGACGGTCAGCGACGGCACGACAACCAACACCTTCGTTTTGACGGCCGGACAGATCGCCGCTGGCTTTGTCGCCACCGCCTTCGCTCCTCCCGCCGACGGAGGTACGCTGACTGTTACGGCAACCATTACCGACCAGGCCGGAAATGTCTCTGCATCAGCTTCCGACATGGCGACCCGCGACAGCACGTCGCCGGTGGCCGATTCTGTTTCAGCCAATGGTTCGGAAGACCAGGTCGCTCCGATCGTCGTTACGCTCCACGCAACCGACTCGGTGCCGGGCTCCGGTGTCGCTTCCTTCCAGCTTTCCGGGTTGCCCGCGAATGGCACGCTTTACACTGATCCGGCCATGACCATTCCGGCCAATACGGCCGCGCTCTACGCTGCGGCGGTCAACGGTACTTTGACCCTGTATTTCAAGCCGGATCCGGACTGGAATGGCAGCACCAATTTCACTTACACCGCAGCGGATGCTGTGGGGAACGTTTCGGTGCCAGCAATTGCCGGTATCAGTGTAACTCCGGTCAATGATGCGCCGGTCGTCAGTTCGAGCACGATCACGGTCAACGAGGAAGTCCAAAGCACCGGTCTCGGTCTCAGTGCGCCGAGCGACGTCGACAGCGCCAGCCTGACCATCACGGTGACCGGACTGCCGAGCGTGGGGACGGTGACCCTGGCCAACGGCACGGCGGTCACGAATGGCCGGGTGCTGACGGCGGCCGAACTGGCCGGGCTGCAATACGACGCGCCGGCCGATCTGGTGAGCGCGACGGCGACCAGCTTTACCTACAGCGTGTCGGACGGCACGGCGACCGTGAGTGGCAGCACGACGATCAACGTCAATCCGGTCAATGACGCGCCGAACATTGTTGATGCCACGGTCAGCCTGAACGAAAACGTGGCGGCCGGGACGGCGGTGGTGAACGTCAGCGACAGCTTCACCGGCACCGACCTTGATCGGGACGGGGCGGCGATCACCTACAGCCTGACCGGCGGCAACGCCGGCGGCATCTTCGCCATCGACCCGGCGACCGGCGCGATCACCATCGCGGCGGGCCAGACCCTGGACTACGAGACGGCGGCGAGCCACACCCTGACGGTGACGGCCAGCGACGGCACGCTCTCCGACACGGCGGTGATCACGGTCAACGTCAACAACCTCAACGACAACGCGCCG
>DAOMFF010000010.1:0-9771 GCA_035429665.1 Azonexus sp. | reverse complement strand
CTCCGACACGGCGGTGATCACGGTCAACGTCAACAACCTCAACGACAACGCGCCGAACATTGTTGATGCCACGGTCAGCCTGAACGAAAACGTGGCGGCCGGGACGGCGGTGGTGAACGTCAGCGACAGCTTCACCGGCACCGACCTTGATCGGGACGGGGCGGCGATCACCTACAGCCTGACCGGCGGCAACGCCGGCGGCATCTTCGCCATCGACCCGGCGACCGGCGCGATCACCATCGCGGCGGGCCAGACCCTGGACTACGAGACGGCGGCGAGCCACACCCTGACGGTGACGGCCAGCGACGGCACGCTCTCCGACACGGCGGTGATCACGGTCAACGTCAACAACCTCAACGACAACGCGCCGGTGACCGATCTGAATGGAGCCATTGCCGGTACCGGCAACACGGCAAGCTTCACCGAGCAGACGGCGGTGCTGATTGCACCTTCGGCTACCGTAACGGACGTTGATTCGGCGAATCTGGCCTCGATGACGGTCACTTTGACGGGACGTCCGGACGGCAACGCCGTCGAATCGCTGTCACTCAACGCGGCGGCGACCGCGGCGGCGGCAGGTCTGACGGTGAGCTACACGGCGGCCACGGGCGTGCTGTTGATCAGCGGGTCGGCGAGCAAAGCAACCTATCAGACGATCCTGCAAGGGATCCAGTACAACAACAGCAGCGATACGCCGACTACGACGGCGCGGAATGTGGACGTCGTGGTGAATGACGGCGCGCTCAGTAGCGTGAGCAACTCGGTGGCGATCAGTGTGGCGACGGTCAATGATGCGCCAACCTCAACCAATGACTCCATTACCATTTTGGAGGACATGAACAACACCACAGCGAACTACACCTTAACCATCAACGACTTTGGGACTAATAACGATGTTGATGGAGATGCGCTGGCTTCCGTCAGAATTAATACACTGCCGACCAATGGCGTGTTGCTCCTCAACGGAACGGGTATAGCAGCCAACGCTGTTATTTCGACCGCTGACATTAACGCCGGCAAATTGACGTTTGACCCTACCAACAATAGCAATGCTAGTAGCAGCTTCACGTTTAATGTTAGCGATGGTTCGTTATGGAGCGCTTCAACCTACACAACTAATATCAATCTCACGGCCGTTGCGGATACCCCAAACCTTAGTTTTGGTGCTTTGGTTTATACCGTTACAAACATCACCGCCACCAATGCCACGACGACCACTAACGGCTTCAATATGGTTGCCTATAATTCTGATGGAAGCGCGGGAGCGATCAGCCTTAGGTCATCTGGAAGTCCAAATGGATTCGGTGTGGCCGGGGCCGCATCTGGCGATCTTACCGAGCTTGGCTATAGTCCAGGCGTAGGCTCCGAGAAGTTGGTGGTTAATTTTGACAACCTCGTCTCTTCGGTCGATGTGTCATTTGCGTGGCTTGCTGCTGGCGAAAGATACACGGTGCAGTTCCTTAACGCCGGCACCGTAGTGGGTGGCTACACGAGCACCACAGGTGGCAGTGACGGAGTCGATCCACTCGTCACTCTCGGGCCAGGTAACGGCGCTCAATTCAATCAAATAATTTTCACTGCACCAGCCTCTCCAAGTGATAGTGACTACCTGATCAATAAGATTGTTTTCAACAGAGTCACAGGCAGCAACCCATCCATAGCGACCAGCGACGACGGCATCGTTAATCTGGGCTTGGCTTCATCCCTAGTCGATACCGATGGTTCGGAAACGCTCAAGGTTGTTCTAAGTGGTATTCCGTCCGGATTTACCCTGACCGATGGCATCCATACATTTACCGCCACGGGCGCGCAAGGCGCTACGAGTAGCGTTGATGTCACCGGTTGGACTCTGTCCGGCATTCAACTCATTGTTCCCGATAACGTTCAAGGCACGGCTCATTTGACCGCTACAGCCACGGCCATGGAGGGTTCGAACTTGGATTTCGCCGCCGTATCCAAGACAGTCGATGTGGTCATTACCCACGCGCAAACTAGTACTATCGATACGGTCATTACCAATACAGCGCTTGGCACTGCATTTAACGTTCCGATGTCGGCGTTTTTGTATAACGACGTGGGCAGTGCGGATAGCATCACGGCGATCTCGTCGGCTAGCGGTCTTACCGCAAGCCTGAGCGGTTCAAACGTTGTCATTACTGATACAACCCCTGCTGGCGGATCGTTTAACTACACTGCCTCGACCAGCGTGTTTGATCTCGATACGAATTCGACGATAGTTAAAACATCAACGAGTACGGTCACTGTCAGCCGAGATGCTTCTGGTGCTATGGATGGCACGACGGCAGATAACATCCTCGTTGACACATTAACAAGCAATACAACCATGAACGGTGATGCCGGTGACGACGTGCTTGTAAGCAATGCTACCAGCGGGAGCGATACGCTCGACGGCGGCGATGGAAACGACCTGCTGATCGGCGGCGCCGGCAGCGATAACCTCACGGGCGGGCTGGGTGCCGATACGTTCGCCTGGAGACTTGCCGACAAGGGAACTGCCGGAAGCGCGGCAACCACGGCTTCGGATACGATCTATGGTTTCGATACCGTCGCGAACAGCGATCGGCTCGACCTGCGCGACCTGCTGGTCGGGGAGAACCATGCGTCAGGGATCGGCAACCTTGCCAACTACATCGATATCACTACCAGCGGCGGCAATACGTTGATCCGGGTCAGTACCACGGGTGGGTTCACGGGCGGAACTTATGCGGCAGGTGCGGAGGATCAGCGTATCACGCTCAGTGGTGCCGACCTTTATTCTTCGTACGGCATAACCGCCGGGAATGACGCAGCGTTGATCCAGAAGTTGCTGACCGACGGCAAGCTGAAGGTCGACTGACACCTGTTGCGGTCGAACACCAAAAAGGGGCGATTTTCATCGCCCCTTTTCCTTGCCTGCGTTTGCGGCGAAACCGGCGTCAGCCCTCGTGCTTCCGCAAATTCGCCACGCTTGGAATATGGATCTTGCGCCCCTCGACGACGATCAGTCCCAACTCCGAAAGTTCGTGCAGGATGCGCGAGAAGTGTTCCTGGGTCAGGTTGAGGCGGGAGGCGATGACGCCCTTGTTGGTCGGCAGGGTGACGGCGACGTTGATGCCGTTCTGGTCCGCTTCGGCCAGTTCGCGCAGCAGGTAGCCGATGATGCGCTCCTTGCCGGAATGCAGCGAGTAGGATTCGACGTCGTTCATCAACTGGTGCAGGCGCATGGCCATGCCCGCCAGCATCTTGCGGCACAGGTTGTGGTCGCGCGACAGTTCGTCGAAGACGGCCTGCTTGGAGACGTGCAGCAGCAGCGAGTCGGCAAGGGCCTGGGCGAAGACGATATAGGGCTTTTCCATGAACATGATGGCTTCGCCAAAGCTCTGCCCCTGCTGCAGGATCTCGACAACCTTCTCGCCGCCCTGCTGCGAGGTGAACGCAAGCTTGATCTGGCCATAGACCAGCAGGTGAAAACCGGTGCAGGGGTCGCCCTTGTGGAACAGGATGTCGCCCTTGCCGGCGTGAATCTCGCGCGTGGAGCGGGCGATGCGCGAAATTTCCTCGGATGCCAGTCCGTTGAAAAGCGGAATGTGGGTCAGAAGCGCCTCGATGTTGATCGGGTGATTGGCATTCATATTTGATATTTGCTAAAAAAACTGTTGCCGGATGGTGTCATCCGACCATGCGCCGGGCAATAATTCGTTAGGATTAGACCATAGTCAATTGGCCGTAGGGCATCGGACAGCGGCACATCTCATTTGCTCCCGCCTTATAATTCTAAAGTTTTGCGCGAGGTAAATGTGGCCAGTTCACCGTCCCCGGTCGTTACGGTTTCTTCAGGAACGCCTGCGGCGCTGGCTCGCGCCTGGTTGTGGCTGGGTGTGCTGGCCCTGATCGGCTCGGGCTTGTTGGCCATGCTGCTGGTGCTCTCCCGCACGCCGGGAATCCAGGACATTTTTCCGCTGAAAGGGTTCTTTCGCGCGGCGCTGGTGGTCCATGTCGATCTTTCGGTGGCGATCTGGTTCATGGCCTTTGCCGCGGTGATCTGGAGCGCCGTGGGCAGGGCCGGGCTGGCGTGGCTGGGCTGGAGCGGTTTCGGGCTGGCGGTGCTGGGTACGCTGCTCATGACGGTTTCCCCGTTTCTCCCCGGCGCGCACCCGATCCTCAACAACTACATCCCGGTCTTGGAGCAATCCGAATTCTTTGCTTCGTTGTGGATTTGTGGCGCAGGTTTCAGCCTCGCGGTGTTGCGGGCCCTGCTCACTACCTGGCCGCGACGCGTGTTTGCCGAGCCATTGCAGCTTGGCGCGTTCTTCGCTGCGCTTGCCGCCTTTCTTGCGCTTGCCGCTTTCCTCTGGTCCTGGTGGATGGTCCCGCGGATCGAGGGAGAAATCTATTACGAGGTCGTCTTCTGGGGCGGTGGCCACATCCTGCAGTTCCAGTATGCCATTCTGATGGTGGTGGCGTGGCTGTGGATCGCCCTGCACCTCGGCAACCCCTTGGTCGCCTCGCCGCGCGCCCTGGCCGCGCTGTTCTTCGTCGGCTCCCTGCCGCTGCTCGCGGTGCCACTGATGTATCTGATGGTGCCGCCGGGTTCGCTCCCGCACATGGAACTTTTCGCCCAGTTGATGAAGTGGGGGCACCCCTACATGGGGCCGCTCATCCTTGCGGGCGCCGTGTCGCTGTGGATGGTGCGCGGAGTTTCCGCCGATCCGGCAAAATCGGCCTTCGTCGCTTCCTTCGTCCTGTTCGCGCTGGGCGGTGTTCTCGGCTACATGATCCAGGGTGCCAACGTCGTCATTCCCGCCCACTATCACGGCTCGCAGGTTGGCGTCACGCTGGCGTTCATGGGGCTGACGTATGTGCTGCTGCCGCTCCTGGGGTTCGGCAAGGCGGAAGGTCGCATGGCCGTGTGGCAGCCCTACGTCTATGGCGCGGGCCAGTTGATTCATGTCCTCGGTCTCGCCTGGTCGGGCGGCTATAGCGTGCAGCGCAAGGTTGCCGGCGCCGAGCAGGCGCTGGTCACCCTGCCGCAGAAACTGGGCATGGGCATGATGGGACTGGGCGGACTTATTGCCGTGATCGGCGGCCTGATGTTTGTCGTGATTTGCCTGAGAGCCATGTTGGCGAAGAAGGAGCGATGAAGGAAAGGACCGCGTTACGCGTGGCGGTTGTCGCCGGAGTGGCGTCACTTCTGACCGTCGGTCTGCTCGGGTATCGGTTGCTCAACCATGCCAGCCAGGAGTCCGTCGGTCCTCCGCCCGGGCTGATATCCTCGCAGACCTTGACGCCGGAAGAGGCCAAGGTTGCGGTCGACGCCATTTTTGCCCTTACTTTGCCAGATCTTGGCGGTCGTCCGCAGCCTGTTGCCCAGTGGCGAGGCAAGGTACTGGTGGTCAATTTCTGGGCAAGCTGGTGCAAGCCATGTGTTGACGAAATGCCGGCTCTTTCGCGCATGAACAGCCACTACGCCTCGTGGGGCGTGCAGTTCGTCGGGATCGGCGTCGACGCCGCCGAGAAGCTGGCGGCCTTCGTCAGGACCACGCCGGTTTCCTATCCCGTGCTGGTGGCAAGCCCGGCTGACACGACGCCGGGCCTGCAAGTGAAGGGGTTGCCCTACACGGTGGTAATCGGCCGTGACGGACGCATCGAAATGACCCGCCTGGGGCGCATCGACGAAGAATCCCTCGAACCGGTCCTGCGCCGCCTGATCGGGCAGTAAAGGCCTTCCGGAATTAGAATTACTTTCCGCGTGGCTGGAATGCCATCGAACGCGCCGATACGGTGAATGCATCGGAAAAGCAGGCGCCATCTTCCGCACCGTGGTTCTTGAGGAAGGGGAAAATCGCCTCGACCATTCGTACCGAACCGCAGGCATAGATTTCGTGCCCCTTGAGTTCGGGGAAGTCTTCGAGAATCGCTTCGTGCACCAGGCCGGTGCGCCCGTTCCAGACGTCCTCGGGCGCCGGGTCGGAGAGGACGGGAATGAAGTGGAAGTTGGCGTGGTCGCGTGCCCACTGCTGCGGCAACTCGGGCAGGTAGAGGTCGCGCAGTTGCCTGACGCCCCAGTAGAGATGGATTTCGCGCTTGAGGCCGCGCTTGAAGGCATCCTCGACCATGCTCTTGACCGGCGCGAAGCCCGTGGCGCCAGCAACGAAGACGATCGGTCGTTGCGATTCGCGAAGCGAGAAGTCGCCGATCGGGCCTTCGAAGCGGACTTCGTCGCCTTCCTTCATCTTCTCGAAGACGTGGGTGGTGAACAGTCCGCCCTTCATCAGGCGGATCTGGAGTTCGACAAACTCCGCCTCATGCGGCGGGTTGGCAAACGAGAAGGCGCGCCGCTGGCCGTCGTCGAGGATGATATTGATGTACTGACCGGCCTTGAACGGGATCTGTTGCCCTTCCGGCAGTTTGAGGAAAACGCGCATGACGTCGTAGGTGAGTTTCTCCATCTTGACGACCCGGGCGCGGTATTCCTTGAACGCCTTGACCGCCGCACTGGCGTCGTACTCGATTTCCGCGTCATCGATGGCGGTGGCGCAGCACAGCAGCACCTTGCCCTGTGCCAGTTCCTCAGCCGACAGCGCGCTGGGCTGGTAGAGACCGGGATCGACCTTGCCGGCCAGAACCGTGCACTTGCAGGCGCCGCAGCCACCGTTGCGACACTCGTAGGGCAGGTTGATGTCCTGGCGCAGTCCCGCATCAAGCAATGTTTCGCCGAAGCGGGCGGTGACCGCCCTGTGGTCGGGATGGAAGGTGATGCTGGTCTGCTCCTTGGCGGCGCCACGCCGCTTGGGTGGAAGCCACGGGATCAGGAACAGCAATGCGGTCAGTCCGAGCACCCAGAACCACAGGTGCAGCGGGTTGGTGACATAGACGAGTGCCAGGACGGGCAGTTCGAACCAGTCGAAGTCGATGTTGGTGGGCACGACCGACATGTCCGCCTCGCCGCCCTGGCTGAGAATGGGCTTGACCAAGGCAAGAACGACGAACATCAGCGTTACGGCGATGGAGATCGGGCGTGGCGGATTGATGTGGGCGCGTGGCACGCGCTGGACGTGAATCCACATGATGAAAACGACGATCAGCGGCGCGCCGATATGAACGAAGGCGAGCAGGGTGAACAGTCGGCTGTTGACGCTCTCGAGGTAGAGGAAGTTGCGGATCAGCGTGCCGTTGAACATCGGCAGGACGTCGAACCACTCGGCCGTGGCGATGACAACGAATTGCGCCAGTTTGTCCCACACCAGCATGAAGCCGTTGACGCCGGCGATGTAGACCAGCCAGATCAGGGCGACACCGGTAAGCCACGAGAAGGAGCGGAAGCCGCGATAGCGATCGTAGGCGAAGTGCCGCAGCAGGTGCAGGATCATCGTCAGGATCATGCCGTCGGTGGCGTAGCGGTGGATGCTGCGCATGATGCCGCCAGCCCACCACTGGACATGGGTGATGCGTTCGACCGACTGGTATGCGTCGTTGATTCCCGTTTCAGCGAAGATATAAAGATAAAGGCCGGTTCCTACCAGCAGCCAGAACTGCCAGAAACTGATGGTGCCGAGGTGATAGAAGGGGTTCAGCTTGTCGCCGAAGGCCACATTGAAAATGTTCTCGATGCGCATGAAAAACCAGCGCAGGATCTGTTGGAGAAGTTTGACCATGGTATGTGTCCGCTCAGGAGAGTAGGGAGAGACGAATCGTTTTGGGTGCTGTCCGAACGGTGCGCTACTTGAAGAAGAGGCCGCCCTTGTCCGGGTTGAAGTCGATCACCATGACCTGCCCTGGCTTAAGCGTGACTTGTTCTTCCTTGATGAAATTGAACCCTGGCTTGACCAGGTTGTCGTTCATCCTTACAGCTAACTGATGCGTGCCTGCCGTCAACTCGAAGCGCTTGTAAACCGTGGAGACGCCATCCTTGTAGAGGCCGGTCGGATGCATTACCGTGCGGAAGGCCGGTTGCCCATCGATATCGACTTCGAGATTGATGTCGGAGCGTTCACGCGGGCAGTCCATCGGTGCACGCATGTTGGGGGGCAACTTCTGCAGTTCGTCCGGAGTCCGCTTGCGACATTCGCGATCCCCGAGGTGGCTGATCGACAGCTTGATCAGGGCGACGTCATCGGGAATCTGCCGGTATTTCGGCGAGGTTGCAAAATATCCGATGAAGGCCGCAAATGCGCCGTAAAGGATCACCTGACCGACAATGGCGGCGGGCTTAAGCATGATGGGAAGTTCTCCGGAAGTAGGGTGGCAACGGGTCGTCGGAAATTACCTGGGTTTCGATTCGTGTCCGGAATTCCTGCAAGGCCGCGGCCAGCACCTTGCCGTCGTTGCGGGACGCGGGAACCAGTTGCAGCCGGGCGAGAGGGACTTTGCTGCGCAGGCGCGGTGCGCGTTGACCGGTCATGCGTTCTGCGGTCCACCGATCGCCAAGGCGAAAATCGCAACCGCCGCTGCGGCAACCGGTCAGCATGACCCCGTCGGCACCGCCGCGCAGCGCATATTCAACGAACGACGGGGGCAGGATGCCCGTGCACATCAGACTAATTACGGCGGTGTCGGGGGCTGCCAGCGCCTTCGCGTCGGCGCCACGGTCGCAGCCGAAGATGACTATCCTGGAGCGCCCTTCGAGTCCGGCAAGCGCATCTTCAAGGTGCTGGCGGAGGCCGTTCACCGTTTGTTGCGGCATGTCGATGCCGGTCAACAGTTGTTCCTGGCGGCGGAATGGCGTCGACGAGGGGCAGGAACCGGCACAGATGCCGCAACTCGCGCAGAGATCGGGATCGACGACGGCGATCTTGAAGCCCGGGCGGTGCGGATGCGGCTCCATCGTTATTGCCGCGTACGGGCAGTCGACGTGGCAGCGACTGCAGCCGCTGCAGTTGGCGGCGTCGACCAGCGCGACTGGCTCGGCCTTCGGATGCGGCAGGAACGGCAGGATGGAGAGCAGGACGGTGACGGCGAACAGCAGCATCCAGACGAAGGCGGGTGAACTGATGTCGGTCAGCGGATGGATGAACAATATGAACCAGTCAAGGCGAAGTTCGGCGGGTGCGAGCGCGAGATTGGCCGGGGCATCGCTGAGCGCCGGTTTGACGAGAGCGAGCAGAAGCAGAACCCCCATGGTTCCCAGCATCAATTGCCGCGACGGCAGGTAATCGACGAGGCTGATGCGATGGACGTGCGCCCAGAGGCCGAGGATCAGCAGCAACGGTATCCCGATGTGGATGAAGACGAGCATGGTGAAGAAACGATCGTTGATCGAGTCCGGCGCGAGGAAATTACGCGCCGCCGGTTCGCTGAATATGGGCAGCCAGTCGAGGAGTTCGGTTGTCGCGGTGGCAGAGAACTGGGCCACCTGGTCCCAGACGATCCAGTAGCCGCCGATGCCGGATGCGTAGACCAGCCAGATCAGCGGTACGCCCGTGATCCAAGAGTAGAAGCGGAATCCGTAGTAACGGCCATAGGCCCATTCACGGATGAGGTGCAGCACCATGACCAGAACGAAGGCATCGGAAGCATAGCGATGCAGGCTGCGCATGATGCCGCCGAAATACCACAAATCCAGCGATTGGTAGCCGATCGAATCGTAGACACCGGTGATACTGGTATCGAGCACGATGTAGAGGTAGAGCCCGGTACCCACGACAATCCACAGCAGGTACAGTCCCATCGCACCGAGATGGCGCAACGGATTGTTGTCGCCCCCGAATGGCGCATCAAATGCCTCTTCGATCCGCTGAAACAGGATTTGTGTGTTGCTGCGAACGGAACTGT
>DAOMFF010000009.1:0-20553 GCA_035429665.1 Azonexus sp. | reverse complement strand
TCGAGTTCGAACTGCGCCACGCCCTCGAACCCTGGCATGTCATGGGCGAGGAGGGAGCTGCCGGCGGCGCCGTGCGCTACGTCGATTCGTCGGTCGAGCGGGTGCAGGTCAAGGTCAGGGGCATGGCGCCGGACCGCTATGTGCTGACCTGCAACGGCGTGCCGGTGCCCATGCAGAATACCGGCAGCAACGGCGAGTTCGTTGCCGGCGTGCGCTACCGTGCCTGGCAGCCGCCGTCCTGCCTGCATCCGACCATCGGTGTCCATGCGCCGCTCGTCTTCGACCTCGTCGATACGTGGATGCAGCGTTCGCTGGGCGGCTGTCAGTACCACGTCGCGCATCCCGGCGGACGCAGCTTCGATACCTTCCCGGTTAACGCCTTCGAGGCCGAGAGCCGCCGCCTGGCGCGCTTTTTCCGCTTCGGTCATACGCCCGGCAGGGTGCGGGTCGAAGCGCCGGAGATCACCGCCGAGCATCCGTTTACGCTAGACTTGCGGCGTTTCTAACCGCTGACGACGCAGGCGCGGCCGGCGAGCCGCGCTGTCCGGGCCGGCATCGGCCCGTCCGCGTCTCCTCCCTGGCTCCATGGCTCGTACCCTCCTCGCCATCTATCCGCACCGCGCCCGCCGTTATGACGAGATGCTGGCGGATGATGGCGTGGTGCGGCCGCACTGGCGGAAGTTCTACGACCACCTCGATGCGGTGGCGCCGGATCAGATGCGTGAGCGGCTCGAGTTCGTAGACCGCCGGATCCAGGAAAACGGCGTTACCTACAACGTCTATGCCGATCCCAAGGGGTCCGATCGTCCGTGGGCGCTCGACCCGCTGCCGCTGATCATCCCGCACGACGAATGGGCCGGGGTTGCCGCCGCCGTTGCCCAGCGCGCCCGGTTGCTCAACGCGATCCTGGCCGATCTCTACGGCGAGCAGAAACTGCTCTCCGAGGGATTGCTGCCGCCAGCGCTCGTCTATGGCCAGCACGGCTACCTGTGGCCGTGCCGCGGCATCACGCCGGCGGGCGGCGTCTGGCTGCACAATTACGCGGTCGATCTCGCCCGCTCGCCGGATGGCCGCTGGTGGGCCATAGGCGACCGCACGCAGGCGCCGTCGGGGGCAGGCTATGCGCTCGAGAACCGGCTGATCGTCGCGCGGGTCTTTCCGGAAATGTTCAGCGAGTTGCGCGTCCAGCACCTTGCCGATTTCTTCCGCGACCAGCAGGATGGTCTCGCGGCGCTGGCTCCGACCGAGCGCGACGAGCAGCCGCACATCGTCCTGCTGACGCCCGGGCCGTACAACGAGACCTATTTCGAACACGCCTACCTGGCGCGTTACCTCGGTTTTCCGCTGGTCGAGGGCCATGATCTGACGGTCCGCGGCGAAACCGTCTATCTCAAGACACTGCGCGGACTGCAGCGGGTACATGTGATCCTGCGCCGGCAGGACGACAGTTACTGCGACCCGCTGGAGTTGCGCGGCGATTCGGCCATCGGCGTTCCCGGCCTGCTCAACGTGGTGCGGGCCGGCCGTGTCGTGGTGGCCAATGCGCTGGGCAGCGGGCTGCTTGCCTCGGGCGCGCTGATGGGCTTTCTTCCCGGCATCTGCCGCATGTTGCTGGGCGAGGAACTGGCCATGCCCTCGGTCGCCACCTGGTGGTGCGGCGAGAAGCCGGCGCTCGACTACGTGCGCGAACATTTCGACGATCTGGTCATCAAGGCGGCCTATCCGTCGCAACGCATGGATCCGGTGTTCGGCTACGAACTCAAAGGTGAGGCGCGGGCCGACATGCTGCTGCGGATTGCCGCCCGGCCGCATGCCTATGTCGCCCAGGAACTGGTCGAACTGTCGCAGGCGCCGGGCTGGAGCCGTTCGCACGAACGCCGCCTGCTGGCGCGGCCCGTCGGCCTGCGTGCCTATGCGGTGACAACGCCCGCCGGCTATTCGGTGATGCCGGGTGGCCTGGCGCGCGTCGCGACGGGGATCAATGCGCGGATCATCTCGATGCAGCGCGGCGGCTCATCCAAGGACGTCTGGGTACTGACCGAGGGGCCGGTCAGCGAATTCACGATGCTCAAGCCGTCGCTCGGCGTTCGCGATCTGGTGCGCGCCGGCGCCAACCTGACTTCGCGCGTCGTCGAGAACCTGTTCTGGCTCGGGCGCTATTCGGAACGTTTCGACGACAGCGCGCGCATGCTGCGGGTCGCGCTCAGCCGCGTTGTCGAAGCCGGCGGACAAAGGACGCCGGCGGTCGAGTCGGCGATGGAACTGGCCGTGCATCTGGGCATCCTGCCCGGTGAGGATGAAGACGGCGAAATCAGGGAAGGCAGCGAGCACGCCCTGCTCGAGGCGATCTACGATCCCGACCATCCCGGCAGTCTGGCGAGCAATATCCACAGCGTGATGTGGTCGGCGACGCATGTCCGCGAGCGGCTGTCGCTGGACCACTGGCACTCCCTGAACCGCCTGCAGCGCGAGCAGCAGGCCGCGCTCAAGCGCCACCCGACGCTGACCGAGGCGATCGCCTTCCTCGACCGCGTGCTCGGCGTCTCGTCGTCGCTGACCGGCTTCGCGATGGACAACATGACGCGCGACGACGGCTGGCGTTTCCTGATCATCGGCCGGCGCCTAGAGCGCCTGTCCTTCCTCGCCCAGGCAATGGCCAGTTTCCTGCGCATGCCGTCGACCCGTGGTCCGGGCGCCCTCGAGTGGCTGCTTGAGCTGGCCGACTCGATCATCACCTACCGCTCGCGCTATTCCCGCCCGCCGGAACTGCTGCCTGTCCTCGACCTCCTGATCTTCGACGACAGCAACCCGCACGGGGTGATATTCCAGGCCAGGGTGCTGTCCCGCTACCTCGAGCGCATGGAGCGCGAACTCGACGCGACCAGCGACGGCAAGCTGCCCGATGCGCTGAGGCGCCTGCGCGCCTTCGATCTCGGCCGTTTCGAGCACCTGCAGTTCAGCGAATGTCGCAACTGTTCGCCCTGTGCGGATCTGGCGGCCCTGCTCGAAGAGCTCGACACCGCCTCCGGCGAGCTTTCCGACTGGCTGGCGATGCGCTATTTCACCCACGTGTCGGATGTCAGCCGGCAAACGATGGCCCTGTGATCATGGTTCGCCCGCCGCTTCGCTATCACGTGCTGCACGAGACGCGCTACGACTATGGCGGCAGCGTGTCGCTGTCGCAGCAGCAACTTCACCTCGCGCCACGGGCGCTGGCCTGGCAGCAGGTCGAGGAGCAGCGCATCGACATTGATCCGCCGCCGGCATGGCGGCGCGACGGACACGACGCCTTCGGCAATCCGGTGACCTGGATCGCCTTCCACGCTCCCCATGACAGACTGTTCATCCGCTCGGCGATGACCATCGCGGTGACGCCGTACCGGCCGGAGCAGATCGAGAAATCGCTGCCCTGGGAGATGGTGCGCGGCCGTCTCGCCTATGATGCGGCGGCGCCCCGTCAGGACGATCTCGATGCATTGCGTTTTCTTTTCGAGAGTGCCCATGTCCGCATCAAGCATGAGCTGGCCGACTATGCCGCCGACTGCTTCCCGCCCGGAGCGCCGGTGCTGGTCGGCGCGCAGGCGCTGATGGCCAAGATCTTCCGGGAACTCAAGTTCGACCCGGAAGCGACCACGGTATCGACTCCGGTCATGGAAGTCCTGGAAAAGAAGCGCGGCGTCTGCCAGGATTTCGCGCACCTGATGATTGCCTGCCTGCGCGCCTGCGGGCTTGCGGCGCGCTACGTCAGCGGTTATCTGGTGACCCGGCCGCCGCCGGGCAAGCCGCGCCTGGTCGGGGCCGATGCCTCGCACGCCTGGGTTTCGGTCTACGCTCCCGGATTCGCCAACGGCTGGGTCGATTTCGATCCGACCAACAACCTGCTGCCCGATACCGAACACATCACGGTCGCCATCGGCCGTGACTTCGGTGACATCTCGCCGCTGCGCGGCATCATTCTCGGCGGTCGCGGGCACGAGCCGGAAGTCGCCGTGACCGTGACGCCGCTCGATGAGACGGAGCTGCCGGCACCTGCCGGTGGATCCGAAAAGCGCCAGAAAACCTTGACCATCAGGCCCTGATGGCGCAGGTCGCCATCGTCGGCGGCGGGCCGGCCGGGTTGATGGCGGCGGAGCAGCTTGCCGCGGTCGACGGCCTGGAAGTGGCTGTTTTCGATGCGATGCCATCGGTCGGCCGCAAGTTCCTGATGGCCGGCAAGGGTGGCATGAACATCACGCATGGCGAACCGCTGGCCGATTTTGTTGGCCGCTACGGCGACCGGCAGGCGGATATCGGCCGCCTGCTGGATCGTTTCGGGCCGCAGCAGTTGCGCGAATGGATCGCTGGCCTCGGCATTGCGACCTTCGTCGGCTCCTCGGGCCGCGTCTTTCCCGCCGGAATGAAGGCGGCGCCGTTGTTGCGCGCCTGGCTGCACCGCCTGCGCGGGCAAGGCGTTCATTTCCATGTCCGTCACCGTTGGCAGGGCTGGGCCACCGACGGCGCACTGCGCTTTGCAACGCCGGACGGCGAAGTCGCCGCGCAATTCGACGCCGTCGTCCTCGCCCTCGGCGGTGGCAGCTGGGCAAGGCTCGGCTCGGACGGCGCATGGGTGCCCTTGCTGGCTGAACGCGGCATTCCGGTGGAGCCCTTGAAGCCGGCCAATTGCGGTTTCGATGTGGCGTGGAGCGCACATTTCAGCGAGCGTTTCGCTGGCGAGCCGGTCAAGCCGGTGATCGCCTCGATCGCCGGGTGGCGTCGGCAGGGTGAGTTCAACATCACCGCCGGCGGCATCGAGGGCGGGCTGGTCTATGCGCTCGCTGCACCGTTGCGCGACGCGCTGGCGACCGATGGGCGCGCCGTGCTCCATCTCGACCTGGCGCCGGGTCGTACACTGGCCTCCCTGGCCGCCGATCTGGCACGGCCGCGCGGCCACGATTCGCTGGCCAGCCATCTGCGTCGGCGGGCCGGAATTGCCGGCGTCAAAGCCGGCCTGCTGCGTGAATTGCTGCTGCCGGAGACGTTGACCGAGAGCGATCGCCTGGCGGTGGCGATCAAGAATCTGCCGTTGCCGGTCCGTGCGCCACGGCCCATCGACGAGGCGATCAGCACGGCGGGCGGCGTCTGTTTTGAGGCGCTCGACGAAAACCTGATGCTGCGACAGCTGCCGGGAGTCTTCTGCGCCGGCGAAATGCTCGACTGGGAGGCACCGACCGGTGGCTATCTGCTGACCGCCTGCTTTTCCACCGGCCACGCTGCGGGACAGGGCGCGCGAACCTGGCTGGACCGCCAATCGTGAACCGTGGCGCGGCGGTCAGTCTACGCGCTGCGTGCCGATGATGCGGTGATAGACGGTGAACCGGCGCGGGTCGATCCGGCCGGCGGCGACGGCGGCGGTCAGCGCGCAGTCCGGCTCACGGTCGTGGTGACAGTCGCGGAAACGGCACTGCCCGAGGTAGGGGCGAAATTCGCGGAAGGCGTGTTCGATCTCCTGGCGGTCGAGGTGGCCGAGGCCGAATTCCTGCAGCCCCGGTGAGTCGATCAGTTCGCTCTCGGCATCGAGGTGGTAGAGCGTGGCATGCGTCGTCGTGTGCTTGCCGGAATCGAGGGCAGCCGAAATCTCCCGGGTCGCGGCGCCGGCGTCGGGGACCAGCGCATTGACCAGCGTCGACTTGCCCATCCCCGACTGGCCGACGAGCACGCTGGTGTAGCCGAACAGCTCGGGGCGCAGGTCTTCGGCGTGGTCGCGGGCCGAAAGCTCGACAATGCGGTAGCCGAGGGCGGCGAAGACCGCGAGCTGGGCGCGGGCGGCTGGAACACGTTCGCTCAGGTCGCACTTGTTGAGAACGATCAGTGGCTCGATTTCCTCGCTCTCGGCGGCGAGCAGGGCGCGCGTTACCAGTTCGTCGGAGAATCCGGGCTCGGTGGCGACGACGATGACGATCTGGTCGACGTTGGCGGCAATCAGCTTCTGCCTGACCACGTTCGAGCGGTAGAGCAGGCTGGTGCGTGGCTGGATGGCCTCGATCACCCCCTGGTCATCGGAGGTGCGCTGGATGTCGACGCGGTCGCCACAGGCGACATCGCTGCGCTTGCCGCGCGGGAAACAGGGCAGCAGGACGCCGTCGGGAAGCTCCACGACGTATTGGCGGCCATGGGCGGCGACGACGCGGCCTTCCATCAGCGGGCTGCGGCCTGGAGCCTGGCGATGCGCACGGCGGCCGGCGGGTGGGAGTCGTAAAACAGCGAATGCAGCGGGTCGGGGGTCAGCGTCGCCGCGTTGTCCTCGTAGAGCTTGACCAGTGCCCGGCTGAGAGCGGCCGCCTCGGTCTGGACGGCGGCGTAGGCATCGGCCTCGAACTCGTGCTGGCGCGAGATCTGGCTCAGCACCGGGGTGAATGGAAAGGTGAATACGGGCACTACGAGGAAGAACAGGATCAGCGCCAGCGCCGTGCCTTGCGCCGGGACGCCGAGGCCGGCGTAGAACCAGGGCGCGTCGATGAGTTGGCCGAGCAACCAGAGGAAGCCGAGCGAGGCGGCGAACATCAGGACGATACGCTTGAGGACATGGCGGCGGCGGAAATGTCCCAGTTCGTGCGCGAGGACGGCCTCGACTTCCGAAGGCGCGAGACGGGCGAGCAGGGTATCGAAGAAGACGATGCGCTTGTTGTTGCCGAAGCCGGTGAAATAGGCGTTGCCGTGGCTGGAGCGCTTCGAGCCGTCCATCACGAACAACCCGCTGGAGCGGAAGCCGCAGCGCGACAACAGCGCCTCGATGCGCGACTTCATCTCGCCGTCCGCGAGCGGGGAGAACTTGTTGAACAGCGGCGCAATCCACGTCGGGTAGACGAACAGGATCAGCAGGTTGAAGGCGCTCCAGAAGAGCCACACCCAGAACCACCAGGCGCTGCCCATGACGGCCATCAGCCAGAGCACGGCCAGGATGACCGGGGCGCCGATGACAATGCCGAGCAGCGTGTGCTTGACCAGGTCGGCAAAGAACAGGGTCAGCGTCATGCGGTTGAATCCATAACGCGCCTCGATGACGAACTGGCGATAGAGCGCGAAGGGCAGGTCGATGGCCGCCCCGATCGCCATGACGCTGAAGATCAGGGCGAGGCCATAGACCAGGCCGTCGACACGCGCCGACCAGAATTCATGCAGCCAGGCGAGCCCGCCGCCAAGGGTGAAGGCGAGCAGCAGCGCGGCATCGACCAGTGTCGTCAGAATGACCAGCTTGTTGCGGTCGACCGTGTAATCGGCGGCTTTTTGATGGGCGGCCAGCGAAATGCGTTCGGCGAAGCCGGCCGGGACAGCGGCACGATGCGCGGCGACGTGACGGATCTGGCGCAGGGTCAGCCACAGGCGGCCGGCAAGGGTCAAGGCACAGGCCGCAAGAAACAGGAAGGTAAAGTCGGCGCTCATGAAACTGCCTGCGAAGCTATGAGAAAATGTTGATCTTCAAGGTCTTGGGCAATTATATGACAGGCAACGCAAACAACCTCGTCTGGCTGGACATGGAAATGACCGGGCTCGATCCGGACGGCGACCGGATCATCGAGATGGCGATGGTGGTGACCAATTCCGAACTCGAACTGGTGGCGGAGTCGTCGTCGTGGGCCGTCCATCAGACCGACGCCGCGCTGGCCGCCATGGACGAATGGAACCAGAAGACGCACGGCCGCTCGGGACTGATCGACCGGGTCAGGGCGTCGGCGCTGGACGAGGCAGCGGTCGAATTGCTGGCACTGGAGTTCCTGAAGAGATACTCCACCAAGGGTCATTCGCCGATGTGCGGCAACTCGATCGGCCAGGACCGCCGCTTCATGGCCCGCCACATGCCGACGCTCGAGGGCTTTTTCCACTATCGGAACCTTGATGTCAGTACCCTGAAGGAACTCTGCAGGCGCTGGCAGCCTGAAGTCTACAAGGGTTTCAAGAAGAAGGGGCGGCATACGGCACTGGCTGATATCCACGAGTCGATTGACGAGCTCAGGTATTACCGCGAGCATTTCCTCAAAGGCTGAGCATTGGTCGCGCCCGACGGGGACCCTGTCGCGGTCAACGCCGGTAAAGACGGAATTTTTCCTTGCGTTCGCCGGGGCGGTTGCCTTCCCAGACCCGGGTCCACGTTCCGTTCGGGGCAGCGAGATCCTTGCTGCTGTTGCCCGTGACCAGCAGCCAGTTGCATTCCCTGCCGGCGGCCGAGTTCACCGCGGCCGGTTCGATGCCGATGAAATAGGCGAGCGACGCGCGCTGGGTGTTGCTGAGTCCGCGTTCGGCCAGGCAGCCATGGTCGGCGGGGAGCGCCTGGGCGATGGCCTCGGCGACCGGACGATAGGTCTTGCCGTAGTCGAACCAGGGTAGGATCAGCGACGTCGCCATCAGCCACAGCGTGGTGAAGCCGAGCGTCCAGTGGGTCAGGCTGCGGTACGGCGAGCGCGGCGCGGTGGCGATCAGCCAGATCCACCAGACCGTGGCCACTATGCCGATCGCGAACGCCGCCAGTTCGAAGTGCCCGACGAACCCCGGGCGCAGCACGACCACCCGGGAGGCCAGGCGGGCTGGCCAGCCGAGCGCCATCGCCGACCATGTCACCCAGAGGAGGGCGATGAAGAAGCTGAAGGTCGTCATCGAGAACCAGTCGAACGCGCTGGCGGCGCCGCGGCGCAAGGTCAGGGCACCGGGCGTGGCGAGCAGGGCCAGAGGCGGCAGCAGCAGCAGGGCGGGGATCTCGCGTGGCCGGAAAGCGAGCGCGAGCATCAGCAGGGTCAGGAGCAGGAAGGCCAGGGGCAGCAGTTGCGGCATCGCTGTGATTGCCTGGCGCCGGGTCCACAAGGTCCAGGCCGCGAGCGGCAGCGCCGGGAAGGCAAACCATGGCAACAGCAACAGGAAGCGAGCGGCGCCGAAAAACGAGAAGGGCGTCCGCAGCGGGACCAGTTCGGTGTTCAGCCAGCCGTGGAAGCGCGAGGGCTCGTAGGCCAGCAGCAGCAGTGGCCAGGGCAGGATCAGGAGCAGGGACAGCCCGAGACCGAGGGCAAGAGCGCGCAGGGCCAGCCAGCGATCGGTCGACAGCCACCAGGCAAGCGGTGCAATCGCCAGCAGCGGCAGGGTCGGGGCAATCCCGGTGCCGAGCAGGCAGGCGGTGATGGCGAGACCATAGAAAGTTCCCGCACGCCAGGGCCGGCGCGTCAGCGCGGGCAGCGCGGCGATGGCAACGCCGTAGGCGGCAACCGCGATCAACATGGGCTGGGCGTCGTGGGCATGGATCAGCAGGCCCACACAACCGGCGAGCAGGAGCGGGCTGGCGGCGGCGCTCTCCTGCCCGAAGAGTTCGCGCCCGGCGTAGTAGATCCCGACCAGGGCCAGCGTGACCCAGACCCCGCTGGCGAGGCGTATCGCTTCGTGCAGGGGCAACAGCCAGCCGAGCGCCTTGCCGGTCAGGGCGCCGGTCCAGTAGTACAAAGGGGGTTCATGGAAGTCGCGGCCGGCCAGGTCGGGCGACAGCCAGTCGCTGTAGTGGAGCATGTTCCAGGCGGTGCCGATGTGGATCGCGTCCTCGCCCTTCCACGGGTCGCGGCCGAAGAGCCCGGCCAGCACGTAGAACGCCAGCATCGCCGCCAGGGCCCAGCCGGCCGGAGGCAGGCGGATCCCGCGACGGAGCAGGGTCGCGAAATCAACCATGGGCGGAGGAAACTCTCCCAAAAACGAAAAAGGCAGCCCGCTGGCTGCCCCTTCTATCTTGGCGCACGCCGATCAGGCGGCGGCTTTGCTGCCGCGCAAGGCGCCGAACTTCTGGTTGAACTTCTCGACGCGGCCGGCGGTATCGACGATCTTCTGCTTGCCAGTGTAGAACGGATGGCACTGCGAGCAGACCTCGACATGAATCGCTTTCTTCGTCGTCGAGCGGGTCGTGAAGGCGTTGCCGCAGGAGCAGGCAACCTGGATTTCATTGTAGGCGGGGTGGATGTCGGCTTTCATTTGGTGTCCTTTCGTTGCGCGACCGGCGGTTGTGGCCGACCTGGAAAACGCTCGATTATCCTCGATAAATCACCCGCTTGCAAGACGATTCGAAGCTCAGCCGCGGCGCATGGCGTCAAAGAACTCGGCGTTGCCCTTGGTCGACTTGACCTTGTCGAGGAGGAATTCCATCGCGGCGAGGTCGTCCATTGGGTAACAGAGTTTGCGCAGCACCCACATTTTCGAGAGGACATCCGGCTTGAGCAGCAGTTCCTCACGGCGGGTGCCGGAGCGATTGACGTTGATTGCCGGATACATCCGCTTCTCGGCCATGCGCCGGTCGAGGTGGATTTCCGAGTTGCCGGTGCCCTTGAATTCTTCGTAGATCACTTCGTCCATGCGCGAGCCGGTGTCGATCAGCGCGGTGGCGAGGATGGTCAGCGAGCCGCCTTCCTCGATGTTGCGCGCGGCGCCGAAGAAGCGCTTCGGCTTCTGCAGGGCGTTGGCGTCGACGCCGCCGGTCAGCACCTTGCCGGAGGCCGGCTGCACCGTGTTGTAGGCGCGCGCCAGGCGGGTGATCGAGTCGAGCAGGATGACGACGTCCTTCTTGTGCTCGACCAGTCGCTTGGCCTTCTCGATGACCATTTCGGCGACCGCGACGTGGCGCGTGGCCGGCTCGTCGAAGGTCGAGGCGACCACCTCGCCCTTGACGGTGCGGGTCATCTCGGTGACTTCTTCCGGGCGCTCGTCGATCAGCAGGACGATCAGCACGACGTCCGGATGGTTGGCGGTAATGGCGTGGGCGATGTTCTGCAACATCACCGTCTTGCCCGATTTCGGCGGCGAGACGATGAGGCCGCGCTGGCCGGCGCCGACCGGGGCGATCATGTCGATGACGCGGCTGGTGATGTTCTCGTCGGCCTTGATGTCGCGCTCCAGGCACAGCATGCGTGTCGGATGCAGCGGCGTCAGGTTCTCGAACATGATCTTGTGCTTGTTCGCCTCGGGCGGGAAACCGTTGATCGACTCCAGCTTGGTCAGCGCGACGTAGCGTTCGCCGTCCTTCGGGGTACGGATCTCTCCTTCGATGGTGTCGCCGGTGCGCAGGTTGAAGCGGCGGATCTGCGATGGCGAGACATAGATGTCATCCGGGTTGGCGAGGTAGGAAGTGTCCGAAGAGCGGAGGAAGCCGAAGCCGTCCTGCAGCACCTCGAGCGTGCCGTCGCCGTAGATCGTGTCACCGTTCCGGGCGCGCGCTTTCAGGATCGCGTAGATCAGTTCCTGCTTGCGCATGCGGTTGGCGTTTTCGATGGCCAGTTCGGTGGCCATGTCGAGCAATTTGCTGACGTGTAAGGTCTTGAGTTCGGAGAGTTGCATGTGTGGGAAGGTGTGGCACCTGCGATGGGCCAGGCAAATGCCGGTGGCCGGATGGCGCTGTGGGGTGCTTTCGATGGGGGAGATTGACGCCGGCTTCAGTTGTCGCAGCGTCGGCCCGAAGGCGCAGAACGCACCTTCAGGCGCGAAGGGTACGGAGATTACAGGTTGCTGTCAATAAAGGCGGCGAGTTGCGACTTCGATAGCGCGCCAACCTTGGTCGCCTCGACATTGCCGTTCTTGAAGAGCATCAGCGTCGGGATGCCGCGGATGCCGAATTTTGCCGGAGTCGCCTGGTTGTCGTCGATATTGACCTTGGCCACCTTGAGCTTGCCGGCGTATTCCCTGGCAATGTCGTCGAGGATGGGGGCAATCATCTTGCAGGGCCCGCACCATTCGGCCCAGTAGTCCACCAGAACCGGCTGCTGCGACTGCAGCACCTCGGTTTCAAAGGTGTCATCGGTAACGTAATGGATATGCTCGCTCATGTATTGCCTCGTCGAATGGCGGAATGCCGGTAAAAAAATCAGGTGCCGGAAACGGCACCGGGTGAATTCGCCAGATGCTAGCGAAAAAGCGGGGGCAAGGGAAGGGTCAGCGGTTGGGTTTGAGCAAATTGGCCAGTTCGACTGCGGTTTTTACCTTCATCTTGTCGAACAGATTGGCGCGATGGACCTCGACAGTGCGCATGCTGATGTTCAAATCGTCGGCAATGACCTTGTTGAACTTACCAAGCAGAACCAGTTCCATGATCTGCCGTTCGCGCCTGGTCAGTGTCGAAAGCCGCGAGTTTACCGAGTCGACCGTGGCACTGGCCGCGCGTTGCCCGGCATCAAGATCCATCGCCTCGCGGACACTGGTTGCAAGGTCGTTATCGTTGAACGGTTTTTCGAAAAAGTCGAAGGCGCCCTTTTTCAGCGTGGCCACGGCCAGCGGTACGTCGCCGTGCCCGGTCAGGAAGATCACCGGCAGCGCCGACTGGCGCTCGCCCAGCGCATCGAAGCAGTCGAGGCCGCTCATGCCCGGCATGCGCATGTCGAGAATCACGCAGCCGGCCAGCTTCGGTGTCCATGCCGCGAGAAAAGCTTCCGCGCAATTGTAGGTCGTGCATGGAATGTCGCGCGATTTCAGCAGCCAGGCCAGCGCATCGCGGATTGCTTCATCGTCGTCGACCAGATGGGCTTGCGGTGTATTCATGCGGAGTCGAGGGGCAGGGTGAAGCTGAATATCGTACCGCTTCTGTCCGCCGCTGTTGAATTGTCTTCCGCCCACAGGCGGCCGCGGTGGAATTCTATGATCGAGCGGCAGATCGACAGCCCGATTCCCATGCCCTCTGGCTTGGTCGAGAAGAACGCGGTGAACAGCTTGTCGCGGACCTCGGGCGCGATGCCGCAGCCATTGTCGGTAATGCTGATGACTACCTCGTCAGCGCGGCGCTCAGCGGAAATGCGCAGCACTCGCCGGGCGGTCGGGGTTGCGGACATCGCGTCCATGCCGTTGCGGATCAGGTTGAGGAGCACCTGTTCGAGCATCAGGCGGTCGGCCAGCACCGGAGGCAGCGGCGGCAGGTCGGCGGCAAGCCGCACGCGGCGCTTGCGCGCCTCGGCCTCGACGAAGCCGAGGCAGTCGTCGACGATCTCGGCGAGCGCACACGGGGCGCGTTTCGGCTCGCTCTTCCTGACGAAGTCGTGCACCCGGCGGATGATGCGGCCGGCGCGCTGGGCCTGGACGCCGAGTTTCTCAAGCGCCTCGCGGATCTCCCGCGGGTCGCAGGCGCCGGCCGCCAGCAGGTTCAGACACCCCGTGTTGTAGCTGGCGATCGCCGCCAGCGGCTGATTCAGTTCGTGCGCCAGCGTCGACGCCATTTCACCCATGGTTACTAGGCGCGAGGTGAACTGCAACTGTTCCTGTTGCTGGCGCGCCAGTTCCTCGGCGCGCCGGCGCTCGGTGACGTCGAGGATCGAGGCCATCCAGCCGGTATGCCGGCCGTTGCCGTCGATCAGCGGCGCCTCGTAGATCAGCGCCTGGAAGCGCTCACCGTCCTTGCGCTGGAGGGTGATCTCGAAGCCGTCCGGCGGCGCCTTGCCGTCAAGCACCGCCTGATGCAGTTCCATTGTCTCGTCCAGTTGCTCGGGGATCCAGTAGGGCATCGGCGGGTCGCGGCCGACCAGTTCCGCGCTCGTGAATCCGGTCATCCGGCAGAAGGCCGGATTGACATAGATGATCCGCCCGGTCAGGTCGCGCGCCCGCATGCCGACGGTCAGCGAATCCTCCATCGCCGACCGCAGCGCGTGTTCGGCGCGCAACGCCTGTTCAGTATCGAAGCGCTTCTTCATCAGGTCGCGAACGATCCACAGGCTCCAGAAGACGCCGGCGGCGAGAACCAGGATGGCGCCGGCCAGCAGGCGCTGCAGCGGATTGCCGGTGCCCTGGTAGCTGATTACGCGGAAACTTAGCCCATGGCCGGGGGGGTCGAAGGGTAGTTCGTAGGAAAGGCTCGGCATGCCGATGACATTCGACTTGGCGGCGAACTGCACCTCATTGTCGTCGACCACGGTCACTCGGTATTTTTCGGTGAACCACCAGGGCACGAGATTCCTGAGCAGGTCATCGAGCGAATAGGTGACGACCAGCATTCCCGCCACTTCCTTGTCGCCGTGGATCGGCATGGCGAGCGCGAAGTGGGCGACATTGCCGCTGAGGAAGAAAGGCTCGCTGTAGATGCGCTTATCGAGGCGCATGGCCAGTTCGAATGCCTTCTGCGTCGCTGCCGGCCCGAAGACTTCCACTTCGCTGTCGGCGGGTGTTGCCGCCGGCAGGGCGTCGATTACCCGGCGTCGCGCGTCGAACCAGACGATCTGCGAGATATCGGAATTGTTCTTCACCATGTGGCTGGCGCGGATGCGGAAGAGGCGCTGCTGGTCCGGCTGGCTGCCGAGATCGGCGGCCAGTTGCTGCAGCTGTTCCTCGTTGCTGGCGAGATGGAATCGCACGTTCTGTTCCAGCCACAGCACGTCCTTGATCAGGCTGGTGCGTTCCTCCTCGAGTTCGTTCTGGTGCAGCAGCCAGAGCAGGGCGGCGACGGCGGCGAGCAACAGCACCACGCCCAGCTTGGGCAGGGCGAGGAACCAGCTCAGGCGGCGGCGGCTTACGGACGGCGAGAGCGATCGCATGGGTGGATGTTAACGCAGCAGCCGGCGGGCGATCCGCCAACTGTGGAAAACCACAATGCGGATGGCCACAATTGCCAGAATTGCCCTGGTGGGGGAAGATTGACCCCACTAGCGGTCAGGCGGTGGGCTATGCTCTGGACCGCTGTGACAGCATGGTCGAAGAGGTTGCCGCCGGGCCGGAAAGAGGCAAATCGGATCAAGAGCAACCGTTTGGATTCATAAACTGGGAGACTGGTATGACAAATAAGCAGCCGCTCTACAAATCCCTCTATTTCCAGGTCATCATTGCCATCATCTGTGGTGTTCTTTTGGGATATTTCTATCCCGAAGCGGGCGCTTCCATGAAACCTCTGGGCGATGGCTTCATCAAGCTGATCAAGATGATCATCGCTCCAATCATTTTCTGTACCGTGGTGACCGGAATAGCCGGTATGGAAGACATGAAAAAGGTCGGACGAGTAGGTGGCAAAGCTCTGCTGTATTTCGAGGTGGTGAGTACTTTTGCGCTGGCCATCGGTTTGTTGGTGGTCCACCTGGTACAACCCGGCGCCGGCATGAATGCCGATGTCAGCACGCTCGATACCAAAGCCATAGCAAGCTATACGACCAGCGCCAAGTCGCAGAGCACGGTCGACTTCCTGCTCAATGTGATCCCGCATACCGTCGTCGATGCCTTCGCCAAGGGAGACATCCTCCAGGTCCTGTTGTTCTCTGTGTTGATGGGCTTTGCTCTTGCCGCCGCCGGACCCAAAAGCAAGCCCATCGTTACCTTTATTGATCAACTCGCGCATGCCCTGTTCATCGTTGTCGGCTTCATCATGAAGCTCGCCCCGGTAGGCGCTTTTGGCGCCATGGCCTTCACCATCGGCAAGTATGGCCTTTCCTCGCTGATCCCGCTGGCCAAGCTGATGGGCAGTTTCTACTTGACCTGTCTGCTGTTCATTATTTTCATCCTCGGCGGAATAGCCCGTTGGTGCGGCTTCAGCATCTTCAAGTTCGTTGCCTACATCAAGGAAGAGTTGCTGATCGTACTCGGCACATCGTCTTCCGAAACCGTATTGCCGCGCATGATGGCCAAGATGGAGAAACTCGGCTGCTCCAAGGGTGTGGTTGGACTGGTGATTCCGACCGGTTATTCGTTCAATCTCGACGGTACTGCCATCTATCTGACGATGGCGGCGATTTTCATTGCCCAGGCGACCAACACCGAGCTCACCATGGTGCAGGAATTCACCATACTCGGCGTCCTGCTGCTGACTTCAAAAGGCGCTGCGGCCGTTACCGGGGGCGGATTCATTACCTTGGCGGCCACGCTGGCGGCGGTGCCGACCATCCCGGTCGCTGGCCTGGCATTGATACTCGGCATCGATCGCTTCATGTCGGAGGCACGTGCGCTGACCAATCTCATCGGTAACGGTGTGGCCACCGTGGTGGTTTCGAAGTGGGAAAATGAACTCGATCATGAGCAACTCGAACGGATGATGAACCGCGACGTAGAGGCTGAACTCGACGCAGAAGCGACCCTGAGCCACACCACATAACCGGGGAAGTCAAGGACATGAAAACGCGCCAGATTGCCATCCTGTTGTACACCGCGGCATTTCTCTGTTTCCTGACAGGGTCGGTACATGCCGCCGAGCCCAATTGGCCACCATCGATATCAATAGCCACCGCCTCGCCGGGCGGAACCTATCATGCCTACGGTGCGGCGCTGGCGAAGATATTGTCGCGTGTCCTAGGTGTCATAGTTGCGGAACAACCGACCGAAGGCCCCAGCCAGAACATCCAGCTAATCGAATCCGGCTGGCCGCAAATCGGCTTCGTAACGCTGGGTGTCGCGCTGGAGGGCTGGAGTGGCACGGGCGCCTGGACCAGCGGTCGTGAATACCGCTCGATGCGGGCGCTGTTCCCGATGTATGACTCGCCATTCACTTTCGCCGTGGCGAAGGACTCGGCGATTCGCTCTCTTGCCGACATGGCTGGTAAGCGTATGGGGGTCGGACCGCATGGCGGAACAGCCGGTGACTACATCCCGAAATTCCTGGCTGTTCTGAAGCTTGACGCGAACTTGGTATATGGCTCCTGGGATGAACTCGCTGCGCAGTTGCAGGCGGGGAAGATCGACATTCTGGCAGCAGTAGCGGGGGCGCCGTTTCCCGCCCTGGCCGGGTTGGATGCCAAGAAGCTGGTGCGTTTGGTTGGCCTTGGCAAGAGTGACATCGTTGCCTTGCGCCTGGCGATTCCGGAACTCACCCCTTCAACGATTCCGGCGGGGAGTTATCCTTCGCTGATGTCGGATTACCAGACCGTCGGCCTGTTCAATTTTGCCGTGGCGCACAAGTCTCTTCCGGATAGCCTAGCCTATGCCATCGTCGATGCGGTCTTCAAGAATCATGATGAGCTTGTGATGGCTCATCCGGCGGCGGCGGCCACGATCCCGGCCAATTTCTCTCGGAACACCTTCCTCCCCTTCCATCCCGGAGCCTTGCGCTATTACAGTGGCACCATGACCAGAGGCGTAGTCCAGGGGGATTGAGGTTGATGTCCGCAGGGTGACGGCCAGACCAGGACCCTGGGAGTCCGCCGAATACCTTGAGAGTGACCCGCGCTCCAAGCCACGAGTTCCTTCGCGAACCTGATCGCATTTCCGCTCTCCGGTACTTGGGGAGCAGTACGGGCTGAACTTGATCCTCCTTGCCTTGCTTGTTGGAAAGGGCCGTGTGCGCCAAGTGATTGCGGCTAGTGCTCGATTGTCGAGCATCACTGAGCGCTCACGGTTTGCGAAATGTTGCCGGCTGGCCAAGCGGCTTGGACGCCCGGCCCGGTCGCGCTGTGGAAAACCACAATTACGCGGGACTTGCTTCTTTCGCAATACTTTCGGCCAGTCGCAGCCAAGAGTTGCGCCACACCATCATCTGGAGGAGAAAACATGAAAATCTCGCAACTGCTCATCGGCCTGGTTGCCGGCGTCCTGTCGCTGGCGGCCCACGCCGAGGAACCGATCGTCATCAAGTTCAGCCACGTCGTCGCCATCGACACGCCGAAAGGCAAGGCGGCGGAAATGTTCGCCAAGAAGGCGGCGGAACTGACCAAGGGCAGGGTCAGGGTCGAGGTTTACGCCAATTCGACGCTGTACAAGGACAAGGAAGAAATGGAGGCGCTGCAACTGGGTGCCGTACAGATGCTGGCGCCCTCGCTGGCCAAGTTCGGCCCGCTCGGCGTCAAGGAGTTCGAGGTCTTCGACCTGCCGTTCATCTTCAGCAATTACGACGACCTGCACAAGGTCACGACCGGACCCGTCGGCAAGCAATTGTTGGGCAAGCTCGAAAGCAAGGGGATACGCGGCCTGGCATTCTGGGACAACGGTTTCAAGTCCTTTTCGCTGAACACGCCGATCAAGGCCCCGGCCGACCTCAAGGGCAAGAAGATGCGCATCCAGTCATCCAAGGTCCTCGAGGAGCAGATGCGGGCAGTCGGCTCGCTGCCGCAGGTGATGGCATTCTCCGAGGTTTATCAGGCGCTGCAGACGGGTGTGGTCGACGGTACCGAAAACCCGATTTCCAACCTCTACACCCAGAAGATGTATGAAGTTCAGAAGCATCTGACCATTACCGATCATGGTTATCTCGGCTACGCGGTGATCGTCAACAAGAAATTCTGGGACGGCCTGCCGGCGGATATCCGCAAGCAACTGGAAGAGGCGATGGAGCAGGCGACCCGCTACGCCAACCAGATTGCCAAGGTGGAAAACGACGAGTCCCTGGAAAAGGTCAAGAAGAGCGGCAAGACCGCCGTCTATGTGCCGACCAAGGAAGAGCGCTTGGCATTCAAGAAGGCGATGGTGCCGGTGCACAAGAAGATGGAAGGCCGGATCGGCAAGGAGGTCATCGAGAGTGTCTACAAGGATATCGGCTTCAAGCCGGACGCCCTGTAACCCGTCGCTCAAACAAGAATCCGGGGGCTGCGACCCCCGGTTCGCAAGGGGGAATTCGTCATGATCAACAAGGCGCTCAATCACCTCGAAGAGTTGCTGATTACTTTCCTGATCGGCGCGGCCACGGTGATTATCTTCATCTCCGTCGCTCACCGCTACATGTCCGGGGTGGAAATTCCTGGCCTTCAGGACTGGCTGCTGACCCTCGATTTCGGGTGGGCCCAGGAACTCTGCATCATCATGTTCGTCTGGATGGCCAAGTTCGGCGCCGCCTACGGCGTGCGCACCGGCATCCACGTCGGCGTCGACGTGCTGATCAACCGTCTCGACGACAACATGCGTCGCAAGTTCATCATCTTCGGTCTGCTTGCCGGCGCCACGTTTACCGGCATCGTCGCCACCCTGGGGGCGAACTTCGTCTGGGAAAACGGCGCGCATTACGCGATCTTCAATTTCTTCGGCATTCAGGGTGAAGACCTTTACGAAGGGCCGACGACGCCCGACCTCGAATGGCCGACCTGGATCGTCTACAGCGCGATTCCGCTCGGCTCCTCGCTGATGTGCTTCCGCTTCCTGCAGGTCTGCGTTTCCTTCATCCGCACCGGCGAACTGCCGCACCATGACCACGGCCATGTCGATGGCCTCGAGGAAGTCGAGCCGCCGGTCTCTGTCTACAACATGGCCGACAACCTGCACATGCACGACCTCAAGCATCCGATGGTCGGTGACCGGCGCAGCGGCGAGGACCGCCGCCAGATCGCCGGCGGGAAGCGTACCCCCGAGCGTCGTCAGGGAGACCGTCGCACCCAGGGTGACGAAGGAGAGCAGTCATGAACTCACTGGTGATATTCGGCCTGCTGGCCGTGCTCATGCTGACCGGTATGCCGATCTCGATTTCACTCGGTCTGACGGTGCTGACCTTCCTGTTCACGATGACCCAGGTGCCGCTCGAATCGGTGGCGCTCAAGCTGTTCACCGGCATCGAGAAGTTCGAGATCATGGCCATTCCGTTCTTCATCCTCGCCGGCAACTTTCTGACCCACGGCGGCGTGGCGAAGCGCATGATCAATTTCGCCACGTCGATGGTCGGCCACTGGTACGGTGGCCTCGGCCTCGCCGGCGTGCTGGCCTGCGCGCTGTTCGCGGCGGTTTCGGGCTCGAGCCCGGCGACCGTTGTCGCGATCGGCTCGATCCTGCTGCCGGCGATGGTCAAGGCGGGTTTCCCGAACAAGTTCGGAGCCGGCGTCATCGCCACCTCGGGCGCGCTCGGGATCCTGATTCCGCCGTCGATCGTCATGGTCATGTACTCGGTGGCGACCAATACCTCGGTTGGCGCCCTATTCATGGCCGGCGTCATGCCTGGTATCGCGCTGGCGCTGACCCTTGGTGGCGTTACCTGGTATCGCGCGAAGAAGTTCAACTACCCACGTCAACCGAAAGCGACCTGGGGCGAGCGCTGGCAAGCCTTCCGCAAGTCGGTCTGGGGCCTGCTGCTGATCGTCGTCGTCATGGGCGGCATCTACACCGGCATCTTCACGCCGACCGAAGCGGCGGCGATGTCCGCGGTCTACGCCTTCATCTGCGCCGTCTTCATCTACCGCGATCTGGGCATGAAGGACGTGCCGAAGGTGCTGCTGAATTCGGCCAACATGTCGGCGATGCTGCTCTACATCATCACCAACGCCGTGCTGTTCTCGTTCATCATGACCAACGAGAACATCCCGCAGGCGCTGGCCGACTGGATGCTGGGACACGGCCTCGGGATGATCACCTTCTTGCTGGCGGTCAACATCATCCTGCTGCTGGCAGGCAACTTCATGGAGCCGTCGTCGATCGTCCTGATCTTCGCCCCCATCCTGTTCCCGGTGGCGATCAAGCTGGGCATCGATCCGGTGCACTTCGGCATCCTGATGGTGGTGAACATGGAAGTCGGCATGTGTCACCCGCCGGTCGGCCTCAACCTCTACGTGGCGTCGGGCATCACCAAGATGGGGATCACCGAGTTGACCGTTGCCGTCTGGCCGTGGCTGCTGTCGATGCTCTGCTTCCTGGCGGTCGTCACCTACTGGCCCGAGCTTTCGCTCTGGCTGCCGCGCCAATTGGGTGTGATCTAGCCCG
>DAOMFF010000008.1:0-20740 GCA_035429665.1 Azonexus sp. | reverse complement strand
AACACAGTTTCACCCCGCCAGAATCATTCAGTCAGGGAATCTGACAAAGTAGAATTAAGCATATCCCCGACCCGATCATCGGCGATTCAACCTACGGCAAGGTCCACCATAATCGTCATTTTGCCGAGCATCTGGCTTGCCGCCGGCTGTTGCTCGCTTGCACGCGAGTCTGCTTCGACATCCGCTGACCGGTCAGCGGATGGAAATGGAAGCGCCAGTATCCTGCGAATTCGCCGCGATCCTGGCGCGCTTTGGCTGGGATACCGCTCAGTAGCCGATCGAGCCTTCTACCTCTTCGCGACGCCGCAGGTCACGCTCCAGATCGACAATATCCTCACCCAGCGCATCGCGGGCGGAAACCATGCCCAACGGCGCACCGTGCGCATCGACAACCGGCACGTGGCGGAAACCGCCGTCGGCCATCATGTGCAGCGCGTGCGCCAGCGGACGGTCAGCCTCAATGGTCTGTGGATTGGCGACCATCACGGCTTCGAGGGTCGTGGCATCCGGATCCAACCCACCCGCAAGCACCTTGTTGAGCGCATCGCGCTCGGTGAAGATCCCGGCAATCCGGCCACTCTCGACCACTGCGAGGGCGCCGACATGGTTTTCCGCCATCAGGAGGCAGGCCGCGCGTACGGTCATGTCGCATGTCGCGGAAACCAGTCTGTGCCCCGCAATAATGGTGCTGATCTGCCTCCTTGGCATGTACGTCTCCTCGATGAATTGATATTGAGAGAATAGTCGCCGGAATCGCGGTTTGATGCAAGCTACAGCAGCCACATGCGAACCGCATGCGACGGCAACGCCGAGCCGTTCCCTGTTCATCCCCAGCCCGCGGCGTGACCTCAGCAGGGTTTGCCGGCCTGACAGCCCTTGAGTATCCACAGCGAAATGACCCCGGCGGCCTCGTTGGCCATCACCTTGCGCGCCATCGAGGTCGGATCACGGCCGGCGTTGGTCTTGGCATAGGGATCGGCTCCGGCCTCGAGCAGCAACTGGGCGTGTTTGGCGTTCTGGGTGTAGGCGGCCATGTGCAGCGGCGTGGCACCATCGCCATCCTTGACGTTGGGGTCGGCGCCCGCCGCCAGCAGCGCCATGAGCGCCGAAATATCGGGATTGGTCGCGGCCAGATGCAGTGGTGTCGAGCCCTGCGCGGTACGAACATCGCGCGCGCCCGGCTGCATCTTCAGGATGGCGGTCACATCCTTGCCGCTGCCAATCCGCGCGGCATCGTGAATCGGCTGGTCGTTGGCCCCCAGCACCTGCTGCGCCTGCGCCGGGAGACCCAACAGCAATGACGCCAGAACAAGTGAAATCCAGCTTCTGATTCCCGCCATGACGAAACCCTCCGTCCAACTGAGCAAATATAGACCGATGGCGGTTCTCAGACCGCCACGGGTTCCGGCAAGACGACCTTGTTGTCGGTGCTGAACTGATAATCGCGGAAGACATGCTCGGCCGACAACAGTTGATAGCTCCCGTCACCCAACCGCTGCGTCGTGTCCTTCAGGCGATACGCAGTCTGCCCGCAGGTCCAGATATCAAAATTGCGCATGTGGGTACACAGGCACGTCTTGTCCATCACCGAAACCTTGCGCGTTCCGGGGTGAGCCGCGACCTCGCGGTTATAGGCCGTCACGTAGGCGCACTTGCCATTGGCGTCAAGCAGATAGCCGTAAGCTTCGCAGTTCGGGCGGATGCCGTCGCCGATACCGGGGCTGCCCAGGATCATCCGCATCGGATAGCCAGTCGGGGAGATTTCATTGACGACGATGTCCTCCGCGTTGGCCTTGAAATACTCCTGCTTGATCTTTGCCGGCAGGCCGCATTCCTCGGTCACCGTGAACCGCGTCGCCACCTGGACCGCCGCCGCACCATGCTCGAGAAAGCCCGTGGCGTCGCTGCCGGTGAAGATGCCGCCGGCGGGAATGACCGGGATGTCGAGTTGCTCCGCCTTGAGGAAGGCGATCACCTCGGCGACGATGGTGGCCAGATCGAATTGCGCCCAGTCCATGCCGAACCCGAGGTGGCCGCCGGCGAGCGGGCCTTCGACGACGACGTAATCGGGAAGCCGGCCAGTGCGTGCGCTCTTCTTCAGGAACAGCGACAGCGCGCGCACCGATGAAACGATGATGCCAAGCCTGGCATCACGAAAGCGCGGATGATCCTCGATCAGCGCGAACGAACCAAGGTGCAGCCCGGCGGCCAGGGTGATGCCGTCGATACCGGCATCGAGCGCAGCGGACATGCGGACCTTGAGCGTCTCCTTGGGAGCGTTCATGGTCAGCTTCTCCATGCAGTTGATGAAGACCAAGCCACTGCCCTGCTTGCGGCGCATCGTCGCCTCGACGTGCAACCTCGTCGCTTCGACAAGTCGACCGAGATCGAACTTGACCGAAGACTTGTCCTCGTTATGGACGTTGTACTTGTAGAAGGCCAGTTTTTCCTTGACCTGCTTTGTGTCGTAGCGACGATCAGCGACTGTATTGATCATCGCATCGGAGATGTGGCCGATGCCGCCGAGACGCGCCGCTTCCAGCGCCAGATCGGCTGTCGAGATATCGACCCCCATGCCGCCGATCATGATGGGTACAAGCTCATGCTTGCCCAGCCGCAAGCGGAAATCATCCACACGCTTCATCGTCGCTTTCCAGAAATGGGCACGCGGCCAGATGCCGCGAAGCCAACGCTAGATTCTACGCGATTGCCGGGAGTACTGCATGCCTGGGGAAAACGGGCAGAGACCCCATGAGAGTGTCGTTCAATCAGATACCCGCGCAATCCGGCCTCTGGGTCGCAAGAAGTGTCGAAAAATTTTACACTGCCCTCAACGCCGTTTTTACCATAACATTTCAAATCAACGGCTTATATGATTGGCACGATCTCTGCTAGGTACTTACCGGAACAATTCACTTGGGGAAAAATCATGAAAAAGTCAGTTATCGCCTTGGCACTTGCCGCCGCATCGGTTTCCGCCTCTGCGGCGCCAGTGAGCACTTGGTACTACGGGATTTCGACGCAATGGAGCAGTGCTGGCTTTACGTCTGGCAATGGCGCAAAATCGTACAACTCAAGCCTGATCGGTTGGGGGGGGGCGGGAGGCAGTTCTCTGGAGATCACGCAACCTAGCGTTCTTGGATCGGTAACGACGGGTGGAGCAGCGGTCGATGCCAACGACATCGCGCACACCAACAATACAATCTGGTCCGACTATGCCACGCTGAGTTCCGGCACGATGCGGGTCAATCTGGGACTCGAAGCATTTCCGTATCTGCCACCTGCCGATGTCTCCCTGTCCTACCTGTTCAACTTCAAGTTCATCGAAACCTACAACAACGGGCAATGCGCTTGGTCCAACGGCAACGCAAACAATAATTGCGACGATATTTTCGTGTTTGCGGGCGATACCTCGAAGTCGTTTTCCTACGCTGGCGAAAATTATGTGGCCAGTCTGGGCTTCGACAAGAACTTCATCGCTCTGAGCGCCAGCGATTGCGGGCAGTTCAATTTCGGCGCGGGCTGTTTCGCGCTGATCACTGACGAGAATGCCAAGACAACAGGCAGCATGAATCTCAGCGTCAAGAGCAGCACGGTTCCCGAACCCGGCACCCTCGCCCTGCTCGGCGCCAGCCTCTTTGGCATCGCCGCCCTGCGTCGCCGCAAGACTGGCTGATCCCCCACCGGGATTCTTGCCTCGACAAACGGCTCCTGCGGGGGCCGTTTTCTATTGCGGCGTCGGTTCGCTTCCGGCAACCGCCGGGTTGGGCATGAAACCGGAGAAACCCTCCGGAAACTACTGGAAGGCTCCGGGAGACAAGGAACTGCTCATGCGGATCTTGCGCGTCCCGGCCGGAAAGGTGAATTCGGCATTCGGCAGAAGGTCAACCGTCCCGGCGTTGCCCGGCGCCCTGACCGAGCCGCGAAGCGGCGACATGCTGGTCAGGCGCACGGGCAGCCCGCCATACTCGATCAATTCCCCGCGCCCCACCGACCGGTTTCCCTCGAACCTGCCCTGCGCCGGGCGGTTGAAATCGCCGTTGCCCACCGTCAGGTTGTTGATCGCCCAGACTTCCATGCCAATCGGAAACCTTGCGATTGATACGTTCAGGAAACTGCCCGCGTGCCTGTCGTTGAGCAAGGTGTTGTGGGAGAGATAGAGCGCATTCTCCGGCCAGCGCGGACCCTCGCCACCGTAGCCGACGACGCCCGGATTGTCGGTTCCCTCGCTCTGGCCGATGACGTTGCCGATGATATAGGCGATGCCACCATTGGGAAGATCCAGCTCGTAGGAGGCCCTGCCGCCCGCACCGTCCGCCAGCATGTTGTAGAGCACAAAGTTCTCGCGTGCCCGCGATCTGACGAGATCACCAAGGTAGCCATTCTGAAAACGGCTGCCACGCACAACGAGATTGCCGATCGCGCCGACATCGAGGAGATGGCGCGAGGCGCGTCCCTCGCGCGGCGCATCGACGAACTCGCTGTCGGCGATCTCCAGCGCCATGCCGGCGAGACTGCCGGTGACTATCCCCAGCTCGTTATCGGCAAAACGACAGGCAAGGACGGACAGATGCCCCTTCTCGAAGCGAATCCCGGCCCCCTTGCCATCGGCGGCCCGGGCGCCGCGAAACTCGATGTTCTCGATTCGCACATTCCCGCCTCTGACCACCCAGATCGCCTTGTCCTCGCCGCTCCTGCCATCGCCGATCATCACCGGCCGCTGGCCGGCGCCGCGAATGAGCAGATTGTCTTGCGTCCACAGCGCCGGTTGCCCGCGGTAACTGCCAGAACGAATCTCGATCACCTCGCCATCCCTGGCCAGCCGCGCCGCCTCGGTCAGGGTCCCGACCTTCTCGCCGGGCCCGACCACCATCGTCGCCTTGGCCACCCATTCTGCCGCAGGCTTCTGGACCGGCGGCTCCGGCGCCGGAATCACCATCAGCTTGCCATCGGCGCCGCGGCGAATCTCGCCCCGGTAATCCGGCGCCTGCGGCAAGCCGCCCTGCTCCTGGGCAGACACGCTCCCCGCCAGCAGATTGACGAGAAGAACACAACCTAGGTCGCGGCAGAATGATTTCCTGGGCACGGTATTTTCCTTTCGGACGGGCAACCTGTTGCAAGGCAATGAATGACGTTTCATTCTAACCAGATTTTATGGCAACAAAAAAACCCCGACGGTTTCCCGGCGGGGCCTGTTGCGGTCGACCGACAAAACCGGCCGATTTTCTCGAATTACATCTCGACCGTTTCCGCCACTTCGACGAACTCCGGAATCTGGTCGAAGTTCATGTAGCGATAGACGTCGGCGGCCTTGGCGTTGACCAGCTTGATCTGCTCCATGTATTCCGGAACGGTCACGATCCGGCCGGCCAGGGCGCACATCGCGGCCAGTTCAGCGGAGCCGAGATAGACGCGGGTGTCGATGCCGAGGCGGTTCGGGAAGTTGCGGGTCGAGGTGGAGATCGCCGTCGAGCCCTTGCGGATCTGCGCCTGGTTGCCCATGCACAGCGAGCAGCCCGGCATTTCCATGCGCGCGCCGGACTTGCCGAGCACGCCGTAGTAGCCTTCCTCGGTCAGGATCAGCGCGTCCATCTTGGTCGGCGGGGCGATCCACAGGCGGGTCGGGATGTCCGACTTGCCTTCGAGGACCTTGGCGGCGGCACGGAAGTGGCCGATGTTGGTCATGCAGGAACCGATGAAGACTTCGTCGATCTTGTCGCCGGCGACTTCGGACAGCAGCTTGACGTCGTCCGGATCGTTCGGGCAGGCGAGGATCGGCTCCGTGACGTCGGCGAGATCGATTTCGATCACGGCGGCGTATTCGGCGTCGTCATCCGGCTGCAGCAGCGTGCCGTTGGCGATCCAGTCTTCCATCGCGGCGATGCGGCGCTTCAGGGTGCGGGCATCCTGATAGCCTTCGGCGATCATCCACTTCATCAGGGTGATGTTGGAACGCATGTACTCGACCATCGGTTCCTTGTTCAGGCGCACCGAACAGGCGGCGGCGGAACGCTCGGCGGCGGCATCGGAGAGTTCGAATGCCTGTTCGATCTTGAGGTCGGGCAGGCCCTCGATTTCGAGGATGCGGCCGGAAAAGACGTTGATCTTGCCCTTCTTCTCGACGGTCAGCAGGCCGGCCTTGATGGCGTAGTAGGGAATGGCGTTGACCAGGTCGCGCAGCGTGATGCCCGGTTGCATTTCGCCCTTGAAGCGAACCAGCACGGATTCCGGCATGTCCAGCGGCATGACGCCGGTGGCGGCGGCAAAGGCGACCAGACCGGAACCGGCCGGGAAGGAGATGCCGATCGGGAAACGGGTGTGCGAGTCGCCACCGGTACCGACGGTATCGGGCAGCAGCAGGCGGTTCAGCCAGGAGTGGATGACGCCATCGCCCGGACGCAGGGAAACGCCGCCGCGATTGGAGATGAAGGACGGCAATTCGCGGTGCGTCTTGACGTCGACCAGCTTCGGATAGGCGGCGGTGTGGCAGAAGGACTGCATGACCAGGTCGGCGGAGAAGCCGAGGCAGGCCAGATCCTTCAGTTCGTCGCGGGTCATCGGGCCGGTGGTGTCCTGGGAACCGACGGTGGTCATCTTCGGCTCGCAGTAGGTACCCGGCAGGATGCCCTTGCCTTCCGGCAGGCCACAGGCGCGGCCGACCATCTTCTGGGCCAGCGAGTAACCCTTGCCGGAATCGGCGGGGTTCTGCGGCAGGCGGAACAGCGTGCTCTGCGGCAGACCGAGGAACTCACGCGCCTTGGTGGTCAGGCCGCGGCCGATGATCAGGGGGATACGACCGCCAGCGCGGACTTCGTCGAGGATGACCAGGGTCTTGAGCTGTGATTCGGCGATCACGTCGCGATTCTTGACGGCAGTGACCTTGCCGGTGGCGTGGTCAACCTTCAGCTCGATCTCGTCGCCCATGTCCATCTGGCCGGCGTCGATTTCGATCGGCAGGGCGCCGGCGTCTTCCATGGTGTTGAAGAAGATCGGGGCGATCTTGGTGCCGAGGCAGACGCCGCCGAAGCGCTTGTTCGGCACGAAGGGGATGTCCTCGCCGGTAAACCACAGCACCGAGTTGGTGGCGGACTTGCGGGAAGAGCCGGTCCCGACCACGTCACCGACGTAGGCGATCAGGTGGCCCTTGGCGGCCAGCGCTTCGAGTTGCTTGAGCGGGCCACGGGTGCCCGGCTCGTCGGGCTCGATACCCGGACGCGGGTTCTTGAGCATGGCCAGCGCGTGCAGCGGGATGTCCGGACGCGACCAGGCGTCGGGCGCCGGCGACAGGTCGTCGGTGTTGGTTTCGCCGGTGACCTTGAAGACGGTCAGCGTCTGGAAAGAGGGAACTTCGGGACGCGAGGTAAACCACTCGCCATCGGCCCAGGACTGCATCACCGACTGGGCATTGGCGTTGCCGGCCTTGGCCAGTTCCGCGACATCATGGAAGAAGTCGAAGACCAGCAGGGTCCGCTTCAGGCCCCTGGCCGCCACGGCACCGACAGTGGGGTCGGTCAGCAAGTCGATCAGCGGCTTTACGTTGTAACCGCCGAGCATGGTGCCGAGCAGTTCGGTGGCCATGTCCCTGGATATCCGGGGGCAGGGTTCTTCGTCCTTGGCCACCTTGGCCAGGAATTCGGCCTTGACCTTGGCGGCATCGTCGACGCCGGCCGGCACGCGGAATGTGAGCAGTTCGACCAAGGCTGATTCCTCGCCTGCGGGCGGGTCCTTCAGCAGGGCGACCAGCTCAGTGGTCTGTTGCTTGGACAGCGGCAGCGGCGGGATACCGAGGGCTGCACGTTCAGCGACATGAGCGCGATAGGCTTCAAGCACGGCGACTTCCTTTCGTAAAGGGTTGCTCTGGGGAAACACGTATTTTACGACAACCGCAGCGACCGTATGGTTCGGCTTATTGCTTCCCCCAAGGTCGGCTCGCAAGTCTTATATATTATATATTAACGAACCCGATTTACCAGTGCGCTGCGACACCGGGCGGCGACCGCGAAGTGGATTTGCCCATATCTTGGGCGTCGACCGTGGAAGCCCCTGTTTCCGACAGGAACTACCGGTTGTCCCGAGCTTATCCACAGGCTTACCCGATCGAAACGGGGATAAGCCCGGTCGTCAGCGGTGGCAGTCCGTGGCGACGGCGGGCGCGCGCGCAGGCGTCGTCGGTGGTGTCGAATTCGCGGCACGGCGACGGGCGGGCGTCGTAGATCGTGCAGGCGACAGCTTTTCCAACCTCCCCGGCCAGCGCGATGCAGCGCGGTTCGGTCGCATCGCTGCCACACATGCGGACGATGGCGGTCGTCACCGGCACCGCCAGCGTTGGCGGCACGCCCTGCCCCCAGGCGAAAGCGCCCCCGGCAAGTTCGGCCGGGTGAAAATCGACACGGAAGCTGGCGCAACAGGCACCGCAGGATTGGCAGATACTCATCCGAAATCGACCCGGCAGCGCCACAACTCGTGGCCGGAGGCGAGATATTTCCTCTCGAAGGGCGTGATCGGATCTTCGGTGGTGTAAGGCTCGGCGATCACCGGCTGGCCGGCCAGCAGGGTCAACGCCCGCGCCATTTCCTCGATGTAGATGCGCCAGTTGCCGCGGCATTCGAGTTCGCCGCCGAGCTCGCGCCAGACGGGAAAGACCGCATGGCCGTGCCAACGCCGCGCCAGATGGCCAATCTTCGGCCACGGATTGGGGTAGAGGATGTAATGGCGGACGAGGCGAACCCCGTTTTCGGCCAGCAGGCGCCAGAAATCGACCAGATCGGCACGGATCAGCAGCGCGTTGCCCGGCATCGGCAGCGGCTTGCCGCGCCCGAGGCGGTCGGCCGACTGGTCGACGCCAAGGACGAAACTCTCCGGGCAAGCCTCGGCGATGCATCGCGTGCTCCAGCCGACGCCGCAGCCGGCATCGAGGATCAGCGGCGCATCCGGCCGCCAGGCGTCGCGGACGGCCAGCGCGGCGGCGCAGGCCGCCCGGTTGTAGTCGAGGATCGGCTTGCGGAATGGATGCGCCAGGTGGCGGCGCACCAGCGCCTCGAGATCACGGTGCGGTCCTTCCTGGGCGCTGACGATGAATCGCGAGTTCCCGCTCATGCGGCGAGCAGCAGTTCGCCGGGGATACCGGCGGCGACCAGCGCCGCGTCGATCTCGTGCGCCGCCATGATCGGCCGCAGGCGCTGGTACAACTCCTCGGCTTCCGGGTAATTGCGGCGCAGCAGCGCGAGCCATTGCTTGAGCCGACCGCCGGCATGCTCCGCCACGACCTTCCGCCGGACGCCCTGCCAATAGGTCGCCACCCACGGTGCCAGTTCCGCCCAGCCACCAAGTTCCTCGCCGCGCGCGCGCCGCGCCAGCAAGGGATCGGCAACCGCTCCGCGCCCGAGCATGATGTCGGCGCAGCCGGTTTCCTGCTGGCAGCGGACGAAATCCTCGACGGTCCACACTTCACCGTTGGCGATCAGCGGGATGGCAACCGCCGCCCGTACCCTTTCGATCCACATCCAGCGCGCCGGCGGGCGGTAGCCGTCGCGTTTGGTCCGGCCGTGCACGATCAGTTCGTCGATGCCGCCCGCCGCCAGGGCTTGCGCACAATCAACGGCCAGACCGGTGTCGTCGATGCCGAGCCGCATTTTTGCCGTAAATGGCATGTCGACCGGAACCACCGCGCGCACGGCGCTGGCGATTGCGTGAAGCAATTCCGGCTCGCCGAGCAACGCTGCGCCGCCGCGATGGCGGTTGACGGTCGGCGCCGGGCAGCCGAAATTGAGGTCGATCCCGGCCGGATTCAGCGTCACCAGCCGCCGTGCGTTATCGGCCATGAAATGCGGGTCGGAGCCGAGCAACTGCACGCGCATCGGTGTCCCGGCGCCGGTGCGGCTGCCGCTGAGCAGTTCCGGGCAGATCCGCTCGTAAGTCTTGACCGGCAGCACGCTGCCCGAGACGCGGATGAATTCGCAGATTCCCCAGTCGTAGCCGCCGATGGCCGTCAGCACGCCACGCAGCACATCGTCGGCGAGCCCTTCCATCGGGGCGAGGAGAATGCGGGACATCGGAATTCCGGGGCGGGCGCTGAACAGGCGGGCATTATAATCCGCGCCATGCTGCGTCTCGTCCTCGACACCAATGTCGTCCTCGACCTCTTCCATTGGGCCAACACCGACGCGGTGCCGATCATGGCCGCGCTCGCGGGTGGGCAGGTCGAATGCCTGGCCGATACGGGGACTCTGGACGAACTGCAGCGCGTGCTGACCTACCCGCAGCTCAAATTGACTCCGGAAATGGCGGTCGACCGCTACAGCCTCTACACCGGCCTCGTGCAGGTTGTTCCCAAGGGTGAACCGCCGCCGTTGCCGCGCTGCAAGGACCGCGACGACCAGAAGTTTCTCGAACTCGCCGCACGTTGCGGGGCGCATCTGCTGGTGACCAAGGACAAGGCGCTGCTCAGATTGCGCGGCCGGACGACCCTCGGCTTCCGGATTCTCAAGCCGGCTGCCGCCTCGGCGCTGCTTCCGCCAACCCCATTTCCGGAAACGCCATGAGCGAAGCAAGCACCTTCACCCCTCCCCAGCCCAAACCCGGCCTCCACCCGCGCAATCGCGACGGCACCGGCTATGACTTTCCCGCCCTCGTCGCCGTTTCGCCCGGCCTGGCCCGCTACGTCATCACCGCCGCCGCCGGCACGCCGGGTATCGACTTCGCCAACCCGGCGGCGGTCAAGGCCTTCAATCGCGCGCTGCTGATCCACCACTATGGCATCTCCGGCTGGGACATTCCCGCCGGCTATCTGTGCCCGCCGGTTCCCGGCCGTGCCGACGCCATCCACCACGTCGCCGAGCTGCTCGCCACCTGTAACCGCAAGGTCATTCCAACGGGTCCACGCGTGCGCATCGTGGACATCGGCGTCGGCGCCAACTGCATTTACCCGCTGATCGGCCACGGCGAGTACGGCTGGCGTTTCCTCGGCGTCGACATCGACAAGCCGGCGCTGGCCAACGCGCAGCGCATCCTGACCGCCAATCCGGAACTTGCCTCGGCCATCGAGTTGCGCCACCAGCCGGTGCAGGACAACATCTTCGTCGGTATGCTGCGCTCGGGCGAAAGCTTCGATCTCAGCATCTGCAACCCGCCGTTCCACAATTCGCCGAGCGATGTCATGGCGGTGGCCCGGCGCAAATGGAACAACCTCGGAAAAGGAGCGCGCACCAAGGCAGCCGGCCAGCCGCGTCTGAATTTCGGCGGTCAGGGCACCGAACTCTGGTGCGAGGGTGGCGAACGCGCCTTCCTCGAGCGGATGGTCGCGCAGAGCGCCGGCATTCCCAAGCGCTGCCTGTGGTTCACCAGTCTGGTGTCGAAGACGGAAAACCTCGCTCACGTCGAAGCGGCGCTGAAGAAGGTGCACCCCGTTGAAACGCGCATCATCCCGATGGCGCAGGGTCAGAAGCAGAGCCGGCTGATTGCCTGGACCTTCTGCGGCAACGGCGAAATGGAACGCTGGCGCCAGGCGCGCTGGACCGATCAGTCCTGACGGCGGCGGAACACCCAGGTCCTGTCGTCGGAGGCTTCCGGCGCGAAGGCGTAGCCGTCGTAGTCGAACCCCTGCAGCCCTTCCGGCTCGTCCAGCCGGTTGACCACGGCGTAGCGCGTCATCAAGCCGCGCGCGCGTTTGGCGTAGAAGCTGATGATCCGGTAGCGGCCGGACTTCCAGTCCTCGAATACCGGCTGGATCACCTGGCCCTTGATCTTCCGGCCGACGGCAGCCTTGAAATATTCCTCGGAAGCGAGGTTGACCGCAACCGGTCGCGGCATTCCGGCCAGTTCGCCATTGATCGCGTCTACCAGCGTCTCGCCCCAGAACGCGTAAAGGTCCTTGCCCGCCGCGTTGACGAAGCGGGTGCCCATTTCGAGGCGGTAGGGTTGCATCAGGTCAAGCGGCTTGAGAATGCCGTAGAGACCGGACAGGATGCGCACGTGCTGCTGCGCGAAATCGAGGTCCGCAGACGACAGCGTCTTCGCCGCCAGCCCGTCGTAGACGTCGCCATCGAACGCCAGCACGGCCTGCTTGGCGTTTTCCGGGGTGAACGGCAGTTCCCAGTCGGCGAAGCGGTTGAAATTGAGCAGCGCCAGCGCGTCGGAAATCCCCATCAGGTTGGCCAAGTCGGCCGGCGACAGCTTGCGCAACTGTTTGATCAGCGTTTCCGACTGCTTCAGGAAAGCCGGCTGGGTATGGGTGGCAACCTGCGCTGGCGTCTTGTAGTCGAGCGATTTGGCGGGCGAGAGAAAGATCAGCATAGGGTTCTTCCTTCAATATTCTGTAATGCGCTACGCTGAATTTTACCGGCTGGTAAAATTCCGTCTTTGAATTTTCGGGGACATCGATGAAACGCACCCGCTTCGGTTCGCGCGATCGCCTGTCGCGCGACGCGTCAGAACTGCAACGCCTGGCTACCGGCCTCTCCGAATCCGGCGGCAAGCTGGAGGACAGGTTCTGGGAAAGGCAGCTTGGCGAGCTGGTCGACAGCCTGCTGAAAAACGGCGCCGAGGACGAGATCAACACCGCCCTCGACCGCCTGTTCGAGGCCAACCCGCGCGCCCACGACGAACTCGCCGACATGGTCGAATCGTGCGCCGAAACCAGCCGCCTGGAAGCGCTCGGCCAGGAATTCGACATCCAGTTGTTCGCGGCGCCGGTCCTGGCCTGGTCGCGCTTCTCGATTCCCTCCTGCCCGCTGCCGAAGAGCACGCTGCAATCACTTACCGTCCACCTCGGCGCTCACGTCTTCGGCGCCGATACGCGCGTCGGGCTGGCCGATTTCCTGTTCAGCCCGGACCAGTTGCCGCGCAGTTTCTGCGACACTTGGCAACTGACCCAAGCGCTGGGCGAGGCAACGCTGGCCGGCCAGCATCTCGCGGTCGACAGCGCCGGACTGCCGGAAACCAACCGCTTCCTGTCCGATGTCCGCTACCTCGTCGGCGCCATTGCCGTGCCGCGCGGCACGGCGCTGTTCCGCTGGAACGAGAAGGACGGCAACAAGGAAACCGCGCTCAAGGAATGGATCAAGCAGGGCAGCCCCAACCTCGAACCGCTGCTCACTGGCTGCGCCTGGCAGCCGCTGCTGCCCGATGCCTACCATGCCTCATGCCGCAACGCCGACCGCCTGTCGCGCCCGTATTCGCTGAAAGCCTCGATCGCCTTCCTGCAGACCATGCTGAGCCTGACGCCGGCCGACCTGCGTGCCGTCGTCGGTCCCTGCTACGACCGCCGCATGGAAGAATACCGCGTCGGACTCGGCCCCAAGGACAGGGACGAGACCTACCACGGCATCGTCTGGCCGCTGCTCGGCGCCGAGGACGAAGCCACCGACGCCGCCGGCGAAATCGAAACCGTGCTGCGCGAGGCCGGGGTCAAGGACGTGGTCTTCCTCGACCATCACTTCCCGCTGGAATTCTGCGACGACTGCGGCGCCCCGCTCTACCCCAACGTCGAAGCCGAACTGGTGCACGCCGAAATGCCGGAGCAGCCAGCGGCCACCTCGCAAGTCCTGCATTGAAGGACAGCTCCGCGAACGAGGACTGGCTGGCACGCAGCCAGGCCGCCGTCTGGCACCCATGCACGCAGATGCGGCACCACGCCGATGCCGGCAGCCCAGCCCACCTGCCGCTGGTGCCGATCGCCCGCGGCAGCGGCGCCTGGCTCTACGACTTCGACGGCAAGCGCTACCTCGACGGCATCAGCTCGTGGTGGACCAACCTCTTCGGCCACGCCAATCCGCGCATCAATGCAGCCCTGAAGGAACAACTGGAAACGCTCGAACACGTGATGCTGGCGGGTTTCACGCACCAGCCAGTGGTCGAGCTTTCCGAGCGTTTGTCGGCCTTGACCGGCGGTGTGCTCGGTCACGCCTTCTACGCCTCGGACGGCGCCTCGGCGACCGAGATCGCGCTCAAGATGAGCTTCCACTACTGGCAGAACAGCGGCCGCCCGGAAAAGACCGGCTTCCTCTGCCTGGCCGGCAGCTACCACGGCGAGACGGTCGGCGCGCTGGCCGTCACCGACGTCGCCATCTTCAAGGACGCCTATGCGCCGCTGGTCCGTGCCGCGACCGTCGTTCCCTCGCCCGATTTTCGCTTGGCTGAAGATGGCGAAACCCCGGCCGACGTCGCCCGCCGCGCCGCCGCCACGCTGGAAGCGCATCTCGAACGCCACGGCGCAAACATCGCTGCGCTGATCGTCGAACCGCTGGTCCAGGGCGCCGCCGGCATGGCGATGTACGACCCGGAATACCTGCGCCTCGCCCGCGCCCTGTGCGACCGCTACGAGGTGCACCTGATCTGCGACGAAATCGCCGTCGGCTGCGGCCGCACCGGCACCTTCTTCGCCCACGAACAGGCGGAAATCCGCCCCGACCTGATGTGCCTGTCGAAAGGCATCTCCGGCGGCTACCTGCCGCTCTCCATCGTCCTGTGCAGCGACACCATCTACGAGGCCTTCCTCGACGACTCGGTCACGCGCGCCTTCCTGCACTCGCATTCCTACACCGGCAATCCCCTCGCCTGCCGCGCCGCGCTGGCGACCCTCGACATCTTCGCGCAGGACGACGTTGTTGCGGTCAACCGCCAGAAAGCGGCAAAAATCAGCGTCGCCCTCGCCCGTCTGGCCGACCACCCGCAAGTCAGGCATCTGCGCCAGCGAGGCATGATCGCCGCCTTCGACGCTGCCACCGACGACCCGTTGTTCTCCCGCAAGTTCTACCGCGCCGCGCTCGACCGCGAAGCCCTGATCCGGCCGATCGGCAACACGGTCTACCTGATGCCGCCCTACATCGTCAGCGACGAGGAAATCGAACATCTCGGCCGGGCCATCCGGAAAGCACTCGACACAGCACTCGCCGACTGAATCCACCGCACCTGGTCGGCAGACCCCGCGAGCGTCGGCAACACACTGCCCGTTAGACGAAAAACACAGAAAAGCCGGCGCCATTCCTTTAAAATGCTGCGACGCACAATCCGCCGATCGCCATCATGCCCGGTCTCTCCGATCACAAGGTCGGCAACCCGGGCAGCAGACGGCACCCATCTCCGGAAGCCCATGACCAATAATTTCAATCTGGCCAGCGCCATCCACCACCACAGTCTCGCCACCCCTGACGCACCAGTCGTGGTCGGCCAGGGGCAAAGCCTCAGTTATGGCGAACTGGCCAGCAGTGCAGCCCATCTGGCGCACTGCCTGCGGGGCGCCGGCGTCAAGCGGACGGCCGACGGCCAGTTGCCGCGCATCGGCATACTCGCTTCACGCAGCGTCGGTGCCTGCACAGCACTAATCGGCGCCGCCTGGGCCGGCGCCACCTACATCCCGATCGGCCTCAAGCTGCCGGAAGAACGCATCCTGACGCTGCTCGCACTCTGCAATCTATCGGCCATCATCGTCGACGACGAAGGCGCCCGCCTGCTCAGCGAACGCGTCCTCGAAGCCTGCCCACCGACTGTCATCTGCCTCGGCCGGCGGCCGACCGTCGACATGCCGCATGCCGCCAAACTGATCGAACTGCCCACCCGCGCTCCAGTCAGCCTGCCCGAACCTGCGCAAGTCGATGGCGACGACACCGCCTACATCATCTTCACCTCGGGCACGACCGGCGTGCCCAAGGGCGTCATGATCCCGGCCGCCGCCGCCCGCCACTACATCGCGATGATCACCCGCCATCTCGGCCTGCAGCCCTCCGACCGGGCGCTGGAGACCTGCGAACTGAGCTTCGATTTCTCGGTGCACAACATGTTCCCGACCTGGGAAGCCGGCGCCGCGCTGCACATCCTGCCGGCGACGCGGGTAATGAATGCCATCAAGTTCGTAAAGGATGCCGGGCTGACGGTCTGGAACTCGGTGCCTTCACTGGCCGGCATGCTGCGCCAGATCAAGGCGCTCAAGCCGGCCTGCCTGTCCTCTCTGCGCGTTACCGTTTTCGGCGGCGAGCAACTGCCGGCCAACGTTGTCACCGCCTGGCGCGAAGCGGCGCCCGACAGCGCAATCTTCAATCTCTACGGCCCGACCGAAGCGACCGTCTTCTGCCTCGCCCAAAGCGGCGTACTGCCGGTGACACCGGGCCGCGACGTGGTCGCCATTGGCACCCCGCTACCCGGCAGCGAAGCCGCCGTGTTCGACGCCCAGGGGCAACCGGTCGCCGACGGTACGCCTGGAGAACTGGCCATCGCCGGCATCCAGCTCGCCTCCGGCTATCTCGGCGCGCCTGAACTGACCGCCGCCCGCTTTCCCGTTCATGCCGGCAAACGCTGGTATCTGACCGGCGACCAGGCAATCCGCGACACTGCGGGAACCTTCCACTGCCTCGGCCGCATCGACAACCAGATCAAGATCAACGGCTATCGCGTCGAACTGGAAGAAATCGACGCCCACCTGCGCCTCGTCACCGGCGCCGATGTCGTCGGCTCCGTCGCCTGGCCGTGGGTCGAAGGCTCGGCGCGCGGCATTGTCAGCATCGTCGGCGCCCAGAGCATCGATAGCGCGGCGGTGATTGCCGGCCTCAAGCACCGCATCCCCGCCTACATGCTGCCGAACCGTGTAATTGCCCGGGAAAGCTTGCCGCTCAACCAGAGCGGCAAGGTCGACCGCAAGGCCCTGCTCGCCTGGCTGGATCACCAAGTGGCATGAGCCTCGCCTCGCCCCTGCAGGCTACCGGGCAACCGCCACCCCGGCGCAGCCTGCGCGATTTTTTCGCAATCGATACGCAGCCTCGCGTCGTCGTCTTTGCCGGGACGCCAGGTGGCCGGGCGCTGATTTTCGCCATCGGGCTGCTCGCCGTCGGCCGCTATTTTGACACCTGGGCAACACTGCTCGCCGTCGGTGCGGCGCTGGCCGCCGCCTGGCTGCCGAAATACCGCGCGCCGCTACTGCTGACTGCCACCTGGCTGGCGACGCTGACCGAAACCCTGCTCTCCGGAAACGATTTTGCCGACCATATCGGCCTGGTCATGGCCGCCGAAGGCATTGCCGACCTGCCGGCCGTCGGGCTGGCCACGGCCAGCCTGCTCGTCGTCGTGATCGGCATCCGTGCGCTACTCGCCCATGTCCGCCTCCAGCCGAAATCCCTGCTCGCCCGCCATCCAGTGCTGGCCATGCTGGCTCTCGAAGCCGCGCTCTGTGCGCTGAGCCTGCCCAACCTCCTGCCCGGCTGGCCACGCCTGCTGATCTGGTCGCTGCTGGTCGTCGTCACCCCCTTCATCTGGTTCCTGCCCTACGCCATTATCGACCAGCGTTTGCCGAGCGCCGGCCCGGTCGGGCTGCAGATGGCCACCCTGCGCCCCTTCTGGAGTCCGACTTATCTGCCCTTCGGCAAGGGTGCTGCCTACCTGCAGAAATTCCTGGCCAAAACGCCAGACGATCTGGCCGTCACCCAGATCAAGGGCATCAAGCTCCTCGTCTGGTCCAACCTGTTGCTGGCGATCCAGGCCGTACTCGGCTGGCTGTTTGTCAGCCACTTCGACACGCCGGCCGTCACCCGAACCATCGATGCCTTCCTGCACGGCCAGCCTTTCCCGATAACCGTCAGCTGGGTCGCACTGGCTTATTCGACAACCCAATTCGCACTGCAGATCGCCATCTGGGCACATCTCTTCATCGGCATCGCCCGCCTTGCCGGCTACCGCCTGCCGCGCGGTTCGTGGCGACCGTTGGAATCGCGGACGCTGATGGATTACTTCAACCGCTTCCACTATTACTTCAAGGAACTGCTGGTCGATTTCTTTTTCATCCCGACCTTCTTCAGCACCTTCCGCAAGCACCCGCGGCTGCGCATGTTTTTCGCCACCTTCATGGCGGCCGCCGTCGGCAACGCCTTGTGGCATTTTGTCCGGGACATCGATTTGGTCGCCCGCGTCGGTTTGGCCACGGCACTCGAAACCTTCGCCAGCTACGCCTTCTACTGCGTTGTCCTCGCCACGGGTGTCGGCCTTTCGCAAATCCGCGCCAACAACGGCATCCGTCCGTCACCAACAGTGGCCGGAAAGCTGTATTCGTTTGTTTTTGTCTGGTCCTTCGTCGTCTGCATGCACCTGTTCAGCGACGGCTCACGACAGCATTCGCTGAGCGAACGTCTGTCCTTTCTGGCCAGCCTTTTTGGAGTGATCTGATGCAAGCCGACGCAAAACAAAAGCTCCGCGACTTTGTCGCCGACGCCCTGATCAAGCATGGCGACCGCAACCCGCTGGCCGACGCCGACCTGCTGTTCACCAGCGGTCGCCTCGATTCGTTCTCGACCATGAATCTGGTGATGTTCCTCGAAGAAAATTTCGCCATCGACTTTTCGGACTTTGAATTCGATGTTGGCTTAATCGACTCGATAAATCTGATCGAACGCTTCGTCGACACCCGGCTATGATCTGGCCTGCCCGGAAGGTTTGAGCGCCTTTCTTGCACCAAGCCCGATTTTGTATCACCGTTAATACAAACTACCGTCCGGAGCATGCCATGACCACCACCGTTCGCCTTCCCCTGCGCATTGAGCAGATGCTTGGGCGCTACTGTGTCGAGCATCGCCGCAGCAAGTCCGAAGTCATCATCGAATTGCTGGAACAACGATTTTTAGCCGAACAAACGGGAAAAACCCCTACGAACTCGCCTGCGAATCCGGCTCCCTCGGCTCGCTTGAACTTGACGAAAATACCGCCGGTGAGGCCAAGTCACGCGTCAAGGACGCCATCACCCGCAAGCACGGAAGGTCTTCCGACGTATGAATCTCCTACTCGTCGACACCGGGCCACTCGTCGCGCTTGCCAACAAACGTGACAAATACCATCAGAAATGCAGCACCTTCCTCGAGCGCTACCGGGGACGTTTGCTCACCACTTGGTCGGTGCTCACGGAATTTTCCCACCTCGCCCACTCGGTCAGCGCCACGCTTGCCCTCTACCAGTGGATCGAACGTGGCGGAATGGAAATCGCGCCCCTGGGACGCGACGAACTGGTCAGCACCATCGACTGGATCACGCGCTACGCAGATCACCCGATGGATCTCGCCGATGCTTCGCTGGTCGTCACCGCCATCAAGACCGGTTGCATCGACGTGTGGACCCTGGATCGCGCGGATTTTGAAACCTGCCGCCTGCCGGGGCGGAAGCGATTTCGCTTGGCGTGAGTTTGAGCCATGATTAAACAGATAACAGTTACCAAGTCTGAAATTGAAGATTACAAGCAGTGTCTGCGCAAATCGGCTGATCAAACGCGGACGAAGATTTCCGGGCTCGCCCGCGGTACAGACTCGCTTGAATTTTTGTCGCAGTTAAAGTTTCAAGCCATCGGCTGTGATCCATTGAATACTTCCCGGCAACTCAACTTGATTGAGCAACTAAACCAAACATTCACGTATCTCGCATCATTCGATGGAGCAGCCTTTCTATTCTCACAACACCCGAAACTAAGGCACCTGACTCTTAACCTTGGCACTAGTCCAGGTTCGGATATCGAATCATCGGAGGAAGGCGGAATAGCCGCAGAGGTGTTCGCATCCGTTGATCCTCGAAATAACAGAAAGCTGGCCAACGACATTGAGAAGGTTTCAAGGGCCAAAGCAAAGCATCGCTACGTGCTATTCATGAGTCACGATCACAAGGCTGGATATTTTCACACTGCAGGCACCGATGGAATCACCGTTTGGTCGCTTGGACATTCAACGTGATCGAATCCCGCCTTACAGCCGAACTCGCCGACCTCGCCGCCGCCGGCCTCACTCGCCGCCGCCGCGTACTGGAATCAGCCTGCGGGCGGACTGCCACGGTCGACGGCAGGAATGTGCTCAATTTCGCCAGCAACGATTACCTCGGGCTGGCCGGCAACACCGACATCGCCGCCGCGCTGGCGGACGGCGCACGGCAGTGGGGCGCTGGTAGCGGCGCGTCGCATCTGGTCAGCGGCCATCTCGCCCCACACGAGGCGCTCGAGAAGGAAATTGCCGCCTTCGTCGGCTTTCCCCGCGCCCTCACCTTTTCCACCGGCTATTTGGCCAATCTCGCCATCGTGCCGACCCTAGCCACGCGCGGCGCCGTGATCTTTTCCGACAGGCTCAACCACGCTTCGCTGATCGATGCCATGCAACTGGCCAAGGCTAACGGCGCTGAGGTGCAACGCTACCCGCATTGCGACATGGCGGCGCTGGAGAAATTGCTGGCGGCGAGCAACGCGCCGAACAAGATCATCGTCAGCGATGCCGTCTTCAGCATGGACGGCGATCTCGCCCCGCTGCCCGCGCTCTGCGCGCTGGCCGAGCGCCACGGCGCCTGGCTGGTGATCGACGATGCGCACGGCTTCGGCGTGCTCGGGCCGCAAGGCAGGGGCAGCCTCGCCCATTTCAACCTACCGTTTCACCCGCGCCTGCTGCTGATGGGCACGCTGGGCAAGGCGGCCGGCGTCGGCGGTGCTTTCGTCGCCGGGTCGCAGACGGCCATCGAATACCTACTGCAGAAGGGGCGCACCTACATCTTCACCACCGCCGCGCCACCCGCCCTCGCCTGCGCGTTGTCGAAGAGTCTGGAAATCATCGAACGCGGCGACGCCCGGCGCGCCAACCTGTTCGCCCGTATCGCCCAGTTGCGCGACGGACTGGGCGGCCTGCCTTGGCGGTTGCTGCCGTCGGCGACCGCCATCCAGCCGCTGATCGTCGGCGAGAACGCGGCCGTGCTGGCGCTGGCGACCGCGCTCTGGGAGCGCGGACTGTGGGTGCCGGCCATCCGC
>DAOMFF010000007.1:0-21014 GCA_035429665.1 Azonexus sp. | reverse complement strand
AACAGCGGGTCGCCGAGCTTGACGTAGTCGCCGGCGGCCACCAGCTGTTCCTCGATGGTGCCGGCGAAGGGGGCGACGACGCGCGTCTTGTCGACGTTGTTGCGCGACAGACCGGCGCGCGCCTGGGCGGTGGCGAGCTGGCTTTTCAGCGCATCGCGCTGGGCGGTGGCTTCGTCGAGCGCATTCTTCGAAATGAAGTTCTTCTGCACCAGCTCGGTCTGGCGCGCCAGCACACGTTCCTGCTGCGCGAGCAGGGCCTGCAGGCGGGCGCTTTCGGCATTGTCGGCGGTCGCCTGATGGCTAGCATCGGTCGGGTCGATCTGCGCCAGCAACTGGCCCTTGCTGACCGCCTCGCCGGCGCGCACGGCGATCTTGACGATCTTGCCGGCGATCTCGGCGCCGATCTTCGGATCGTCGACGGCCTCCAGCGACCCGAGTGTGCGCTCACTGACTTCCAGCGCCACTGTTTTTGCCAGAGTGGTGGTAATCAGGGTCGGCGGCGCGCCTTTTTTCTCGGGCGGTTTTTCGCCGCAGGCTGCGACCAGCAGCGTCGCCGTCAGCAGCAGGGCGACGCGCCTCATGCCGGCAGGAGTTGCTCGCCGGCGTAGAGTTCGGCCACCGTTTCGCGGCGGCGGATCTGGTGCACCGTGTCGCCATCGACCATGACCTCGACCGCGCGCGGTCGCGTGTTGTAATTGGAGGCCATCGCCATGCCGTAGGCGCCGGCCGACATGACCGCCAGCAGGTCGCCCGCCTTGAGGCACAGCGGGCGCGCCAGGCCGAGGAAGTCGCCGGTTTCGCAGACCGGGCCGACCACGTCGTAGACGCGGGTTTCGCCGGCGTGCGGCGTCACCGGCAGGATGTCGTGCCAGGCTTCGTAGAGCGCCGGCCGCTTGAGGTCGTTCATCGCCGCGTCGACGATGGCGAAATTCTTGCCCTCGCCGGGCTTCAGGAATTCGACGCGGGTCAGCAGCAGGCCGGCATTGCCGACCAGGCGGCGACCCGGTTCGAGCACGACCTTGAGGCCGCGCCCGGCCAGCCTGTCGAGCAGCGGGTTCAGGTAGGAAGCGACCGTCGGCTGCACCTGGTCGTCCTTGTACTTGATGCCGAGGCCGCCGCCGAGGTCGATGTGGTGAATGCGGATGCCTTCCGCGGTCAACTGGTCTACCAGGGCCAAAATGCGCTCGAGCGCCTCGACGAAGGGCGACGGGTCGAGCAGTTGCGAGCCGATGTGGCAGTCGATGCCGGCCACCTCGATGTTGGGCAGCGCGGCGGCGCGGCGGTAGAGGGCCAGCGCGTCGTCGTAGGCGACGCCGAACTTGGCTTCCTTGAGGCCGGTCGAGATATAGGGGTGGGTCTTCGGGTCGACGTTCGGATTGACGCGCAGGCTGACCGGCGCCCGCTTGCCGCACTGGCCGGCGACCTCGTTCAGGCGTTCCAGTTCGGCCGGTGATTCGATGTTGAAGCAGAGGATGCCGGCGTCGAGCGCCTGCTTCATCTCGGCCGCCGTCTTGCCGACGCCGGAGAAAACGATCTTCTGCGGCTCGGCGCCGGCCGCCAGCACGCGCTGCAGTTCGCCGCCGGAAACGATGTCGAAACCGGCGCCCATGCGCGCGAACAGGTTGAGGATGGCGAGGTTGGAGTTGGCCTTGACGGCGTAGCAGACCAGCGCTCCCTGGCCGGCCGGATGGCCATTGAGGACGTCGAGAAATTCCTGCAGTGCAGCTTCGAGCGCGGCGCGGGAATAGACGTAGGCCGGCGTGCCGAATTCCTCTGCAATCGCGGGCAGAGCGACGGATTCGGCGTGCAGGACGCGGTTTCTGACAGCGAACTGATTCATGGGGTGGCGGTCTTCTGGTCCGTGCTAACATCTGACGGCGGACTCGGCCATTTCAGGCTGTCGAGGACCGGTGCCGGTGCCGGGCCGGGCGGCAGCACCAAGGGGCCTTTCAGGCCGCAACCGGCAAGGCAGAGCGTCAGGAGCAAGGCAACGAATCTGGACATTAATGACGGGACAGTCAGTAAAGGGAGGGATGTTAGCACACGATGGATGATAAGGAATTCAATGCCCTGGCCGATACGATCCTGACCCGGATCGAGATGGCACTGGATGCGAGCGACGCCGCCATCGACTTCGAACTGGCTGCTGGCGGGGTTCTTGAACTGGAATTCGCCGATGGCAGCAAGATCGTCGTCAATCGCCATGGCGCGGCCCGCGAGATCTGGGTCGCGGCGCGCGCCGGGGGCTTCCACTTCCGCTGGGATGGTACGTACTGGCGCGATACCCGTGACGGGAGCGAACTGCTGGAAAAGCTGTCGGCTCTCGCCAGCCAGCAGGCTGGCGAAGTGGTCAGGCTCGGCTGATCAGTCGCTGGGTGGTTTGCTCAGGTCGGGCTGGGGCGGCGGGGTATCTCCGGCATCGTCTTCCGGCGGCGGTTCGGGGCGGAAGTTCTCGGCATAGATGTAGGACCGGTCACGGCCGCTGCCCAAGGCGACCAGTCCCTCCGGGGCTTCCTGTGTCTGGATCGGGACATTCTTGAGCGCACGGCCCATGTAGCCTATCCAGATCGGCAACGCAGCGGCGCCGCCGGTTTCCTTGTCGCCGAGTTTCCTTGGCTGGTCGAACCCGACCCAGGCGCAGGCGGAGACTGTCATCTGGTAGCCGCAGAACCAGGCATCGACATATTCGTTGGTGGTTCCGGTCTTGCCCGCCAGATCCTGCCGCTTGAGTGCCACGGAAGCCTTGGCGCCGGTGCCGTAGATCGTGACGTCGCGAAGCATGCTGTCCATGCTGAAGGCGTTCCTGGGGTCGATCGCGCGGAGCGATCCCTCGCCAGCCGGCACAGGCGCCGCCTGGGCCAGTAACTGGTCCTTCTCGTTGCGGATTTCGTTGACGACATACGGGCTGATCCGGTAGCCGCCGTTGGCGAACACGGAGTAGGCGGTGACCATTTGCCAGGGTGTCACCGACCCGGCACCCAGCGCCATGGTCAGGTAGGGAGGGTGCTTTGCGGCGTCGAAGCCGAAACGGGTGGCGAAGTCCTGTGCGTAATGTGTGCCGATGCTTTGCAGGATGCGAATCGACACCATGTTCTTGGATTTGGCCAGCGCCATGCGCATCTTCATCGGGCCTTCGTACCTGCCGTCGTAGTTGTGCGGCTCCCAGGCCTGCGAACCGGTCTGGCTGGCCGAGATCACGATTGGCTCGTCGTTGATGATGCTGCCCGGATGAAAGCCCTTCTCGAGCGCGGCCGAGTAGATGAACGGCTTGAAACTGGAGCCGGGCTGCCGCCAGGCCTGAGTGACGTGGTTGAACTTGTTGCGATTGAAGTCGAAGCCGCCTACCAGGGCACGAATCGCTCCGTCCCTCGGGTCGACCGCGACAAACGCGGATTCCACTTCAGGAAGCTGACTGATCTGCCAACTGCCCTTGTCGTCCTTCTGCAGGCGGATGATCGCCCCGCGCCTGATGCGCTTGTTGGGTGGCGCCTTGTCGTCAAGCATTCTTGCGGCAAACTTCATGGCATCGCCGGAGAGCGTGATGACCTCACCCCCCTTGCGGTAGGCGCGAATCTGCCTTGCGTCCGCCGCAAGCACCAGGGCGGGAACCAGATCGCCGGCATCGGCGATATCCTGAAGCGCCTCGTCGATCGCTTCGTCCTGGTCGCCAGCAAAGTCCTTCATGTCGAGATAGGATTCGGCTCCCCGGTAGCCGTGGCGGCGGTCATAATCCATGACGCCACGACGCAAGCTGGTGTAAGCGGCTTCCTGCTCGGCCTTGATCAGGGTGGTGTAGACCTTGAGGCCAAGTGAATAGACATCTTCAGGAAAGCGCTCGGCGGCTATCTGCCGTGCCATTTCTGCGGCATGCTCCGCGTGGACCGAGTAATCGGCCAGCTCGCGCTTGACCACGAGGGGCTCATGCAAGGCGGCCTCATACTGCGTATCGTTGATGGAGCCAACGTCGCGCATCCGGCGCAGCACGTATTGCTGGCGCATCTTGGCGCGCTTGGGATTGGCGATCGGATTGTAGGCCGACGGCGCCTTTGGCAAGCCGGCCAGCATCGCCGCTTCGGCGAGAGTGATGTCCTTCAGGGACTTGCCGTAGTAGATTTGCGAGGCGGCGGCGAAGCCGTAGGCGCGCTGGCCGAGGAATATCTGGTTCACATAGAGTTCGAGGATCTGGTCCTTGCTCAGGTTGTTCTCGATCTTGAATGACAGGAGTGCCTCGTAGAATTTCCGCGTATAGGTCTTTTCCCCGGACAGAAAGAAGTTCTTCGCGACTTGCTGCGTAATGGTCGACGCTCCCTGGCGCTTGCCGCCGCCTGCCAGGTTGGCACCGGCGGCACGCAGGATGCCGATGTAGTCGACTCCGCCATGCTGGTAGAAGCGATCGTCCTCCGCCGCGAGGATCGCCTGTTTCATGACATTTGGAACTTCGTGTATCCTTACGAGCGATCTTCGCTCTTCACCGAATTCGCCGATCAGGAAGCCATCGGCGGTATACACGCGCAGCGGAATTTTCGGCCGGTAGTCCGTGAGCACCTCGAGTGATGGTAGATTCGGATAGGCGAGAGCGAGGATGATCATTGCCAGCGCGACGCCGATCGCCGCCAGGCCGAGCAGCAAGAGTAGAGGGAAGAACGCAATTCGGACAGCCAGAGGTAGGGAGCGCAAGGTGGTGAGTCATTCTGATTGGCGTTGCGCGGATTATACGCCGTACCTGAAACAGCCCGTGAAAACGCTTTACATGCCGTGTGCTTGTTGCTAGCATCTGAAGTCAATTATTGGTTATTTAGCTAACTTCGCATTTTTTAAGGACTTTTTGGGGGTCTGGTGCGCTTCGATATCTCAGCGTTTTTAAATCCCAAGGCGCGTCGCCTGTTGGGGCTCGACATCAGTTCTTCAGCTGTCAAGCTGGTCGAACTGGTCGCTAACGGGAAGGAGGGTTACCGTGTCGAGCGCTACACCGTAGAGGTGTTGTCCAATTGCGCCACCTGAAAGTGACAAATTTTGTCATATTGCACCACTCGGGATTCTAGGGTGTTGCGCCGAAAGCCACTGAAACTGGCATATGAGGGCAAGAGGGGCGCCCATGCCATGAGGCTGGCACGGTTTGTGATAGAATATCAAATCTGAAGTCAATTATTGGTTAATTAGCTAACTTCGTATTTTGTAAGGACTTTTTGGGGGTCTGGTGCGCTTCGATATCTCAGCGTTTTTTAATCCCAAGGCGCGTCCCCTGTTGGGGCTCGACATCAGTTCCTCGGCTGTCAAGCTGGTCGAACTGGTCGCTAACGGGAAGGAGGGTTACCGTGTCGAGCGCTACACCGTGGAGGTGTTGCCGAAGGATGCGGTTTCGGATGGCAATATTGCCAACATGGACGGCGTCGTTGATGCCGTCAAGCGGGCTTGGAAGAGGCTCGGTACGTCAACGCGCAATGTCGCGATGGCGTTGCCTTCTTCCGCAGTGATCACCAAGAAGATCATCGTGCCCGCTGGATTGCGTGAAGACCAGCTTGAAATCCAGGTGGAGTCCGAGGCCAATCAGTATATCCCGTTCGCGATCGACGAAGTGAACCTGGACTTTCAGGTGATCGGGCCGGCGCCGTCGGCGCCCGATGAACTTGAGGTCTTTATTGCTGCTTCCAAGAAAGAACGGGTGGAGGATCGCGTCGCGGTTGCTGACGCTTGCGGTCTGTCAGCGGTGGTGGTCGATGTGGAAACCCAAGCCGCACTCTCGGCGTTCGAACTGATCGAAAGGCAGTTGCCCGGCGGCGGTAAGAACCTGACCATCGCGCTGGTAGATGCCGGTTCCAGCATGATGAGTCTGACGGTGCTGCGCAATGGTCAGCAGGTGTATGCACGAGAACAGGCCTTCGGTGGCGCGCAGCTGACCCAGGACATTGCCCGGCATTATGGGATGAACTATGAGGAAGCCGAGGCCGCGAAGCGTTCAGGTAGCCTCCCCGAGGGGTACGAGGGGGAACTGCTTACCCCCTTCATGGACAATCTGGCGCTCGAAGTCTCACGCGCCCTCCAGTTCTTCTTTACCTCGACCCAATTCAACCACGTCGACACCATCGTTCTGGCCGGTGGCTGTGCAGTGATTCCGGGTATCGACGAGGTTGTCGCGACGCGCACGCAGGTCAGTACGCTGATAGCGAACCCGTTTGCCAACATGGTGCTTTCGGATCGGGTCCGGGCCAAGAGCCTGCTTGCTGATGCCTCGTCGCTGATGGTGGCGTGTGGTTTGGCGCTGCGGAGGTTTGACCCATCATGATCAGAATTAACCTTCTACCCCACCGGGAAGAAGCCCGCAAGGCAAAGCGCCAGCATTTTTATCTGATGGTTGGCGCGGCGGCCTGTCTTGCTGGACTGGTTGTCTTTCTCGGATACACGATCATCAATGGGTATATCGCCAACCAGGCCTCTGCCAACGATTTCCTGAAGGCTGAAATCGCTGTTCTCGACAAGCAGCTCGCCGAGATCAAACTACTGAAGGAAAAGACCCAGGCCTTGCTGGCGCGCAAGCAGGTCATCGAGGATCTGCAGCGTGACCGCAGCGAAACGGTTTATCTGTTGAGCGAACTGGTCAAGCAGGTTCCCGAGGGGGTATACCTCAAGTCCCTGAAACAGGACGGGGCCAAGGTAAATATCACCGGTTACGCCCAGTCCAACGCGCGCGTGTCGGCACTGATGCGTAATCTGGAAGCGTCTCCTTGGCTGGAAAATCCTCAGCTCATCGAGGTCAAGGCAGTGATTCTTAATGGGCGCCGCAGCAACGAGTTTGCGATGAACTTCATGCTGACTCGCACTCAGCCCACTCAGCCACCTGCCGGGAAGGGCAAGAAATGAAAGCCAAGTCCGCTGCGCTTCCAAAGATAAACTTCCAGGCACTTGCCGATGAGTTTCGTGATCTGAATCCGAACGATCCTGGCGCGTGGCCACCATTACCCAAGAAGGCCGTTCTGCTGGCCATCTTTGCAGTGCTGGTTTTCGCTGGCTGGTGGTTTCTCTGGAGCGATCAACTTGCAGAGTTGGACGTCAAGCAGAAGGAAGAGGCAACGCTGAAACAGCAATACCTCGAAAAAAAGAAGCAGGCCGTCAATCTCGATCTCTACATCGAGCAGTTGGCTGAAATTGACCGCTCGTTTGGTGCGTTGCTCAAGCAACTTCCGAACAAGTCGGAAGTCGAGGCCTTGCTGATTGAGGTGAACCAGGCTGGCCTCGGACGCGGTCTCCAGTTCGATCTTTTCCGGCCCGGAGCCGAACAGGTGAAGGACTTCTACGCGGAATTGCCAATTGCTGTGAAGATCAACGGCGGTTACCACGATTTTGGGGCGTTCGCCGCCGATATAGCGAAACTGCCGCGAATCGTGACGCTGAACAACATTTCGATCGTGCCATCCAAGGACAATACGCTTTCGCTGGATGCGACAACAAAGACCTTCCGGTATCTGGATGAGGAAGAGGTTGCGAAACAGAAGAAGGCAGCGCAAGGAGCGAAGAAGTGAAGCGACTAATCCTCGTCGCACTCTGCGGGGCATTGGGGGCCTGTTCGGGTGGCGACCACGAAGACCTCAAGCGGTGGATGGCCGACAATACGAAAGATATGCGCGGCAATATCCCCAAGTTGCCGGAAGTCAAGCCCTATCAAGCGGTACCCTACGACGTCGAAGGCCTGCTCGATCCGTTCAAGGCGAGCAAGATCGAGCCGGAAAACAAGAACAAGCAGGGCTCCGGAAAGGCAGGTGCTTTCCAGCCGGACTTCGAGGCACGCGATCTGCGTAACAGCCTGCTCGAAAAATACCCGGTCGAGTCACTCAAGATGATCGGATATCTGAATATCAACCGCCGTCCGATTGCGGTTATTCAGGTCGAAAACAAGGTCAAACAGGTTAAGGTTGGTGATTATGTCGGCCTTGATTTCGGCATGGTTACGCAGATTACCGACAACGAAGTCGTGATGCGTGAATTGATTCAGGATTCTGCGGGTGACTGGAGTGAACGCACCAGTTCCTTGTATCTGCAGGCCAAGGAGGGAAGTAAGAAATGAAAGTCATCAAATACGCGATGGCCGCTATTGCGGCGACATGCCTGGTCTTGGCCGGGCCGGTGTCGGCGCAAACCGCTGTCCCCAACACGATCGAGGCGATCGTTGCCGCGCCGCAGGGCGACAACGTGGCCGTAAGGATCGATTTGAAGGAACCGCTGGGCACGCCTCCTACTGGTTTCAGCGTGGCGAAGCCAGCCAAGATCGCATTTGACTTTCCATCGACCGCGAATGGTTTGGGCAAGACTAGCGTGACCTTCAAGGAAGGCGACCTGCAAAGCGCCAACGTCGTCGAGGTTGGCGGTCGCACACGCGTCGTCCTCAATCTGACGCGGGGCATGACCTATACGACGCGCCTGGACGGCAAGTCGCTCTATGTGCTGCTTGCTCCCATCCCGGCGGTCGGTTCGTTGCCTGAGCGCGTCACGCAATTTACGGCGGAGACTTCCGTCGGCAAACGACACGCCGTGCAGGATATCGCGTTTCGTCGCGGCAAGGATGGCGAAGCCCGAATCGTTGTCGACTTGAACGATGCCGGCACCGGCATCGACATCCGTCAGCAGGGCAAGACCCTGATTGTTGATTTCCTCAAGACCAGCGTTCCGGAAAATCTGCGGCGCAAGCTCGATGTGACCGATTTTGGCACGCCCGTGACTTCCGTCGAAACCAAGCCCTTGGGCGAGAACGTCCGGATGACCATCATGCCGCATGGCCTGTGGGAGCACAACGCCTATCAGAGCGACAATCAGTTCGTCGTCGAGGTCAAGCGCATTGTCGAAGATCCCAACAAGCTGGTCCAGGGAACGAAGACCGGCTATCAGGGACCGCGAGTCAGCATCAACTACCAGAACGGCGACGTCCGCGCCCTGTTGAAGCTGATGGCCGAGGAACTCGGCCTGAATGCGGTGATCAGCGACACCGTGACCGGCACGACGACCCTTGTCCTGAAGGACGTGCCTGCCGATCAGGTGATCGACATCATTTTCCAGCAAAAGGGTCTGGACATGCGCAAGAAGGGCAACATTATGATGATTGCCCCGCGCGACGAAATCGCCACTCGCGAAAAGCTGGACTTCGAGTCCCGCCAGCAGATCAGCGAACTTGAGCCCATCCAGCATGAGCAATTTGCGTTGAACTACCAAAAGGCCGGTGACGTTGCGAAGCTTCTCGCCGGAGTTGGTGGTGTTGGCGGCTCCCCGGGCGGGGCATCGCAGCGCCTGCTGAGCAAGCGCGGCAATGCGATCGCCGATGCACAATCGAATATTCTCTTCGTCAATGACATCCCGAGCAAGCTGGAAGAGATTCGCAAGTTCATCAAGGCGATCGATACCGGTTCCCGCCAGGTCATGATCGAGGCCCGTGTGGTCGAGGCGCAGGATACGTTTAACCGCGACCTTGGCGTCCGCCTCAACTTCCTGAGTACGACGAGAAGCCAGCTCGGCGGCAGCGGCGTATATGCCGGTGGTGGTACGTATGCGCCGTCGGGTCAGGTTACCAACCAGACTATTGGTGTCAACCTGCCTTCCTTCAGCAATGTCGGTGGCACGCTGGCTTTCGCGCTGTTCAATGCTTCGCTGACACGTATCCTCAACCTAGAACTTGCGGCCCTAGAATCGGATGGTCTCGGCAAGATTGTCTCGAGCCCGCGCGTCATCACGGCGAACAATGTCAAGGCAAAGATTCAGGACGGCACCGAGATCCCGTATGTGACGACGGCAACGGGCGGTGGTGTCGCGACCCAGAACGTCTCGTTCAAGACCGCCGCGCTCTCGCTGGAAGCGACGCCGCAGATTACGCCAGAAGGGACCGTGCGCATGTTGCTGGTTGTCAAGAAGGAAGAGCCCGACTGGACACGCGCTGTTCTCGGCAATCCGCCGATCAAGACCGCCACGGTCGAGACCAACGTTGTTGTTGAAAACGGCGGAACCGTCGTCATCGGTGGCGTCTATATCACCAAGAAGGAAAATGTGACCGAAAAGGTTCCTTTGCTCGGCGACATCCCGTTCTTTGGCTATCTTTTCAAGTACCAAAACGATACCGGGCAGCGGCGCGAACTGCTCTTCTTCATCACCCCGCGCATCATTTCGGACAAATTGCAGATCAACTGATCGTCCGTGTGAGAGCATCGAGGGCCGGCTTTGCCGGCCCTTGTCTTTTGTGGCAGGCTCCTGGCATCGGCTAAAATGCCGTCGTGAACAATTGCAGCAATATTTACCTCGTTGGCCTGATGGGAGCCGGCAAGACGACCATCGGCCGGCAACTTGCCAGACGCCTTGGCTGGCGGTTTCACGATTCAGACCATGAAATCGTCGAGCGCACTGGAGTTTCCATTCCGACAATCTTTGAGATCGAGGGCGAGGATGGATTTCGTCGTCGTGAAGCGCAGACGGTCAGGGAGCTGACCTCCGGGTCCGAAGCCGTCATCGCCACCGGCGGCGGCGTCGTGATCAATCCGGAGAACAGGAAGCGGTTGCACGACACGGGTTGGGTCGTCTATTTGAATGTCCCGCCGGCCATACTGTTCGAGCGCACTCGCCACGATCGCAACCGACCGTTGCTGCGAGTGCCCGATCCGTTGGGCAAGCTTGAGGAACTTCATGCCCTCCGCGACCCTCTGTACCGGGAAGCCGCCCATATCGTCGTAGACGGATCCCACCTCGTCGCCTCCTGCGTCGTTCAGTATCTGCTCCGGGAATTTCACCGCCAATGCAAGCCATGATCCAGACCCTGAATGTGGAACTCGCCGAACGTTCCTATCCCATCCACATCGGTAGCGGATTGCTGTCGCAACCGGAATTGCTGACGCCCCACTTGGGCCAGAAGCAGGCCGTGGTCGTTACCAATACGACGGTCGCGCCGCTCTATCTCGATACGTTGCGGTCGACGCTGCAAAAGGGGGGAATTGCAGCCTTGCCGGTGATCCTTCCAGATGGCGAGAAATACAAGACCTGGGAGACACTCAATCTCATTTTCGACGCGCTGATTGGCAACCACTGCGAGCGCAATACCACGCTGATCGCTCTCGGCGGTGGCGTTGTCGGTGACATGGGCGGCTTTGCCGCGGCGTGCTACCAGCGAGGGATGCCGTTCATCCAGATCCCGACGACGCTGCTTTCCCAAGTCGACTCGTCGGTCGGCGGCAAGACCGCAATCAACCACCCGCTGGGAAAGAACATGATCGGTGCCTTCTACCAGCCCAAGCTAGTCCTGGCCGATATTTCGACCCTCGATACCTTGCCTGACCGGGAATTGAAAGCCGGCCTCGCCGAAGTCATCAAATACGGGCTGATTCGTGATACGGAGTTCTTCGCCTGGCTGGAAACGAACCTCGACAAGTTGCTGGCGCGGGACGCGGAGGCGCTGGCCTACGCCGTTCATCGCTCCTGCGCCAACAAGGCGCAGGTCGTTGCCGCGGACGAACGCGAAACCGGGGAGCGCGCCTTGCTCAATCTCGGTCACACCTTCGGACATGCGATCGAAACCGGCCTCGGCTACGGCAAATGGCTGCATGGCGAAGCGATAGCCGCGGGCACGCTTATTGCTGCTGAACTGTCGAACCGGCTTGGCTGGCTTGTGGCTCGGTCGGTGCGGCGCATCGAGTCCTTGTATCGACAGGCCGGGTTGCCATCTCATGGAGCCCCGCTCGGCGCGGCGCGCTATATCGAGTTGATGCGCCACGACAAGAAGGTCCGTGACGGCAGCCTGCGTCTGGTCCTGTTGAAGGAGATTGGCATGGCGGTGGTTACGGACGGGCTGGATGAAGCGACGATAGGCGCTGCCATCGAAGCGCGATGCACCTGAAAGGGGACTGCAGGTCCCAAGATGAACCGCGTTGGTGCATTGCAGCATGTTGAATCGGCGGACTTTTGGCGGTATATTCCAAAGTTGCCCGAATTTCCTGCAGGCTGCCTGGCGCAATGGGGCCCAGGCTTCTCTTCTCTATCTTCGGCGGCTTTATTCTTAGACCGAGTTTTTTGAAGGAATAGTGTGATGGAACCGGCAGTATCCGAGCGGCAGGGATTGTATGACCCAAGCAACGAGCACGACGCCTGCGGCGTCGGTTTTGTCGCCCATGTCAAGGGTCAGAAGAGTCACGGTATCGTCGAGCAGGGCCTGTTGATTCTGAAGAATCTGGATCACCGGGGTGCCGTTGGCGCTGACCCGCTGCAGGGTGACGGCGCCGGTATCCTGATCCAGATCCCCGACCAGTTCTATCGCGAGGAGATGGCCAAGCAGGGGGTGATCCTGCCTCCGGCCGGAGAATACGGTGTCGGCATGGTCTTCCTCCCGCAGGAGGCCGCTTCACGCCACGCCTGTGTCGAGGAAATTGAGCGTTCGGTCAAGGCTGAAGGTCAAGTGCTCCTCGGCTGGCGCGACGTGCCCGTAAATCATGATATGCCCATGTCACCGACTGTCAAGGCGAAGGAGCCGGTGATCCGCCAGGTTTTTGTCGGCCGGGGTGCGGATATCTTCGTCACCGACGCGCTCGAGCGCAAGCTTTATATCATCCGCCGCCGCGCTGCCAACGCCGCCAAGTCACTCAAGCTGAAGCATGGTCAGGAGTTCTACGTTCCTTCATTCTCCGCGCGTACAGTCAACTACAAGGGTTTGCTGCTGGCGCATCAGGTCGGTGTCTATTATCTTGATCTGCAGGACAAGCGCACTGTCTCGGCGCTGGCACTGGTGCACCAGCGCTTCTCGACCAATACCTTCCCGACCTGGGATCTTGCCCATCCGTTCCGCTACATTGCCCACAACGGCGAGATCAACACCGTGCGCGGGAACGTAAACTGGTTCAAGGCCCGTGAGCAGGCCATCTCGTCACCGATCCTCGGCGATGACCTGAAAAAGGTCTGGCCGTTGCACTATCCTGGCCAATCCGACTCGGCGTCGTTCGACAATGCGCTCGAGCTACTCGTCATGGGCGGCTATTCGATGGCGCAGGCGGTCATGCTGATGATTCCCGAAGCCTGGGAGAAGCACACGCTAATGGATGAAAACCGTCGTGCCTTCTACGAATACCATGCGGCCATGATGGAGCCTTGGGACGGCCCAGCCGCGGTCGCCTTTACCGACGGTCGCCAGATCGGCGCCACGCTCGACCGCAACGGCCTGCGTCCGGCGCGCTATCTGGTGACGGATGACGATTTCGTGGTCATGGCGTCGGAATCCGGAGTGCTGCCGATTCCCGAAAAGAAGATCGTCAAGAAGTGGCGCCTCCAGCCGGGCAAGATGTTCCTGATCGACATGGACCAGGGGCGCATCATCGACGACAAGGAACTCAAGGACTCGCTGGCCAAGGCCAAGCCTTATCGTGAGTGGATCGGGAAGATCCGGATCAAGCTCGACACGGTTCCGGCGCCGGAGGAAAAGACCGAGACCGCCCCGGCGACACTGCTCGACCGCCAGCAGGCCTTCGGCTATACGCAGGAGGACATCAAGATCATTATCGAGCCGATGATCCAGAATGGCGAGGAGCCTACCGGATCTATGGGTACCGACTCGGCCCTGCCGGTCTTGTCGAACAAGAACAAGACCCTGTACACCTATTTCAAGCAGTTGTTCGCCCAGGTCACCAATCCGCCGATCGACCCGATCCGCGAGGAACTGGTCATGTCCTTGGTGTCCTTCGTCGGCCCCAAGCCGAACCTGCTGAACACCACGGACATCAATCCGCCAATTCGCCTGGAGGTTTCTCAGCCGGTGCTGACCTGCACCGACATGGAGAAGTTGCGTCACATCTCGAAGTACACCTCGGGCAAGTTCCTCTCCTTCGAACTCGATGTCTGCTACCCGGTCGCCTGGGGCCGGGCCGGAATCGAAGCGCGTCTTGCCTCGTTGGCGGCCGATGCCGAAGACGCGGTTCGATCCGGCGCCAATGTCCTGATCGTCTCCGACCGCAAGGTCGATGCCGCTCACGTGGCGATTCCGGCGCTGCTCGCCACATCGGCGATTCACCAACATCTGGTCAAGCAGGGATTGCGCACCAGTACTGGTCTCGTCGTCGAGACCGGCTCGGCCCGTGAAACCCATCACTTTGCCCTGCTCGGCGGCTACGGAGCCGAGGCGGTCCACCCCTACCTCGCCTTCGAGACCATCGAGTCGCTGGCCAAAGGCGATGCCGAAAAGGCCGACAAGTACGTCAAGAACTACGTCAAGGCCATCGGCAAGGGCTTGAACAAGGTCATGTCCAAGATGGGCATCTCGACCTACATGTCGTATACCGGCGCCCAGATCTTTGAAGCCATCGGCCTGCAGAAGGACTTCGTCGAGAAGTACTTTACCGGCACCCCTTCCAATATCGAAGGCATCGGCGTCTTCGAAGTGGCCGAGGAAGCCATCCGCCTGCACAAAGAAGCCTTTTCGGACGATCCCGTGCTGGCCAACATGCTCGATGCCGGTGGCGAGTACGCATTCCGCATCCGTGGCGAAGAGCACGTCTGGACTCCGGATTCGATCGCCAAGCTCCAGCATGCGACCCGTTCCGGAAAGTTCGAGACTTATAGGGAATATGCCAGGCTGATCAACGATCAGACCAGGCGGCACCTGACCCTGCGGGGTCTTTTCGAGTTTCGGCCGGCCGGTGGCCCGGTGCCGCTGGACGAGGTCGAACCGGCCACGGAAATCGTCAAGCGTTTCGCAACCGGCGCCATGTCGCTTGGTTCCATTTCCACCGAGGCGCATACCACGCTGGCAATCGCCATGAACCGTATCGGCGGCAAGTCGAACACTGGCGAAGGCGGCGAGGATGCGCGGCGTTTTGCGCCGGTCGCGGGTGGCACGATGCTGTCCGACATCATCGGCAAGAACCGCATCGAGCGCGACATCGAACTCAAGGCCGGCGATTCGCTGCGCTCGGCGATCAAGCAGGTCGCTTCCGGGCGTTTCGGAGTGACCACCGAGTACCTGGCCAATGCCGACCAGATCCAGATCAAGATGGCGCAAGGCGCCAAGCCGGGCGAAGGTGGTCAGTTGCCGGGGCACAAGGTTTCCGAGTACATCGGCTTCCTGCGCCACTCGGTGCCGGGCGTCGGCCTGATCTCCCCGCCGCCGCATCACGACATCTATTCGATCGAGGATCTGGCGCAGTTGATTCACGATCTGAAGAACGCGAATTCACGCGCTTCGATCTCGGTCAAGCTGGTCTCGGAAGTGGGTGTCGGAACGGTCGCCGCCGGCGTCGCCAAGGCCAAGGCCGATCACGTCGTGATCGCCGGGTTCGACGGCGGCACGGGTGCTTCGCCGCAGTCGTCGATCAAGCATGCCGGTACGCCGTGGGAACTCGGTCTCGCCGAAACGCAGCAGACGCTGGTCCTCAACCGCCTGCGCAGCCGCATTCGCGTCCAGGTTGACGGCCAGATGAAGACCGGCCGCGATGTTGTCGTCGGGGCGCTCCTCGGCGCCGACGAGTTCGGCTTTGCCACGGCGCCGCTGGTCGTCGAAGGCTGCATCATGATGCGCAAGTGCCACCTCAATACCTGCCCGGTCGGCGTTGCCACCCAGGATCCGGTGCTGCGCAAGCGCTTTACTGGCCAGCCGGAGCATGTCGTCAACTACTTCTTCTTCGTCGCCGAGGAAGTGCGCGAGATCATGGCGCAACTCGGCATTCGCAGGTTCGACGATCTGATCGGCCGTGCCGATCTGCTCGACATGCGTCCCGGCATCGACCACTGGAAAGCCAGGGGTCTCGATTTCTCGAATATCTTCTACCAGCCGAATGTGCCGGCCAGCGAGCCGCGCCGTCAAACCGAGGGGCAGGATCACGGTCTCGCGAGGGCACTCGACCACAAACTGATCGAGCAGGCCAGGCCGGCGCTTGAAAAAGGGCAGAAGGTCCAGATCGAAATGGCGATCACCAACGTCAACCGCACCTGCGGCACGATGCTCTCGGGTGAGGTGGCCCGCCGCTACGGCCATGCCGGTCTGCCGAATGACACCATCCACGTCAGGTTGACCGGCACCGCCGGCCAGAGCTTCGGCGCCTTCCTCGCCAGGGGCGTGACGCTGGAACTGACGGGTGAAGGCAACGACTATGTGGGCAAGGGACTGTCGGGCGGGCGTATCATCATCAAGCCCAGCAGGGACTTCAGAGGCCACACCCAGGAGAACATCATCGTCGGCAACACCGTGATGTACGGTGCGATAGCCGGTGACGCCTTCTTCTCGGGAGTTGGCGGCGAGCGCTTCTGTGTTCGCAACTCGGGCGGCACGGCCGTCGTCGAGGGCGTCGGTGATCACGGCTGCGAATACATGACCGGCGGCACGGTCCTCGTGCTGGGCATGACCGGGCGCAATTTCGCGGCAGGCATGTCCGGTGGCATTGCCTACGTGCTGGACGAGGATGGCAGCTTCAGGAACCGCTGCAATCTGGCGCAGGTCGCGCTGGAGAAGGTGCTGCCAGCTCATCGTCACGCTGCCGGCGAGCCGCTGCATCTCGGTCGTGCCGATGAGGAGCAACTCAAGGATCTCGTCAGCCGTCATGCCGAATACACCGGCAGCGTCATCGCCAAGGCCATCCTGGGCAACTGGGACGGCTACCGCGAGAAGTTCGTCAAAGTCTATCCGCACGAGTACAAGCGCGCGCTTACCGAGATGGCTGCCGCTGCCGAGAAGGAGGCCGCATAATGGGCAAGCCGACTGGATTCATGGAGTTCGAACGTCTGACCGAAGCTTACGAGCCGGTCGAACTTCGGCTGAAGCATTACAAGGAATTTGTGCACACCCTGGCGGACGATGACGCCAGGACGCAGGGTGCACGCTGCATGGACTGCGGCATTCCTTTCTGCACCAACGGCTGCCCGGTAAACAATATCATTCCCGACTGGAATGACCTCGTGTATCGCGGCAACTGGAAACAAGCCCTGGACGTCCTGCATTCGACCAACAACTTCCCCGACTTTACCGGCCGCATCTGCCCCGCGCCCTGCGAAGCCGCGTGCACGCTGGGCATCAACTCGGCGCCGGTGGGAATCAAGTCGATCGAGCACTTCATCATCGACAAGGGCTGGGAGTCGGGCTGGGTGGTCCCGCAGCCGCCGAGGAGCCGGACCGGGAAAAAGGTCGCCATTGTTGGCTCCGGACCGGCTGGTCTGGCTGCGGCCCAGCAACTGGCGCGGGTCGGGCACGACGTTACGGTGTTCGAGAAGAGCGACCGCGTCGGTGGTCTGCTTGCCTACGGCATCCCCGACTTCAAGATGGAGAAATCCGTGGTCGACAGGCGTGTTGCCCAGATGGAGGCCGAGGGTGTCACCTTCAAGACCAGGGTCATGGTCGGCAGCGGGGAGCTTCCCCCCGGAATCAACAGCGATGCCAGGGAATTCGTGTCGCCGGAGCAGTTGACCGCAGCATTCGATGCAGTGATCCTCGCCGCCGGCGCCGAAGTGCCGCGCGAGCTGCCAGTTCCCGGCCGTGAACTGAAAGGCATCCATGCCGCGCTGGAATTCCTCATTCCGCAGAACAAGGAAGTCCAGCAGGGCAAGGCCAACCCGATCAACGTCAAGGGCAAGCACGTCATCGTCATTGGCGGTGGTGATACCGGCTCCGATTGCGTCGGCACCTCCAACCGTCATGGCGCCGCCTCGGTGACGCAGTTCGAATTGATGCCGACGCCGCCGGCGCATGAAAATGTCGCGCTGACCTGGCCCTACTGGCCGTACAAGCTGCGTACCTCGTCGTCGCACGACGAGGGTTGCGCGCGCGATTTCGCCGTGGCGACCAAGAAGTTCGTCGATGATGGCAAGGGCAATGTCAAGGCGCTGCAGGCCGTTCGCGTCGAATGGAAGGATGGCCGAATGAGCGAAATTGCCGGTTCCGAGTTCGATCTGCCCTGCGACAACGCATTCCTGGCGATGGGCTTCACCAATCCGGTCGGCACCCTTCTCGAAGCCTTCGGCGTCGCCAAGGACGAACGGGGCAATGCCAAGGCGACGACCGATGGCGAGGGTTGCTACGCGACCAATGTCAGCAAGGTCTTCGCTGCCGGCGACGTCCGTCGCGGCCAGTCTCTGGTTGTCTGGGCGATCCGCGAAGGCCGTCAGGCTGCCCGCGAAGTCGATGCCTTCCTGATGGGCAACTCGACGCTGCCTCGGTAAGGACGGGAGCATCATGCGATAATGCGAAGGCGGCCCAAGTGGTCGCCTTCGTCATTTCCGGAGTCAAAAAAATGGCTGAAACGCCTGTACAAGTAGTCATCCTTGCCGCCGGCCAGGGCAAGCGCATGCATTCCAATCTGCCAAAAGTCCTGCATCCCGTGGCAGGCAAGGCCCTGGTGCAGCATGTCATCGACACCGCGCGTTCGCTTGCCCCGGCAAAGCTGGTCGTGGTTTTCGGACATGGGGGGGAAGCGGTGCGGGCGACCGTTGATGCGCCCGATATTTCCTGGGCTCTGCAGGAGCCGCAGCTCGGTACCGGGCATGCGGTTGCCCAGGCGCTGCCTGCCCTTGCCGGAGCGGGCCAGACGCTGGTTCTCTATGGCGATGTGCCGCTGACCCTGGCTTCCACCCTCAAGCGCCTGCTGCAGGCCGGGAGGGATGGCCTGTCGGTTCTGACGATCGAGCTCGCCGATCCGCGCGGCTATGGCCGCATCGTCCGCGATGCCGCCGGGAATGTCCGGCGCATCGTCGAGGAGAAGGACGCGACACCCGAGGAAAAGGCGATCCGCGAGGTCAATACCGGCATCATGGCGATTCCCTCCGCCCGTCTTGGCGACTGGCTAGGTCGGCTGTCGAACACGAACGCGCAGGGCGAGTATTACCTGACCGATATCGTCGCGCTCGCCGTCGCCGAAGGGATCCCGGTGCGCACCGCCCATCCGGATAGCCAATGGGAGGTGCTGGGAGTCAACAGCAAGGTGCAGTTGGCTGAACTCGAGCGCGTACAACAACGCAATCTGGCCGGCGCCATGATGATTGGCGGGGTGCGCCTCGCCGACCCGGACCGCGTCGACGTGCGTGGCGAACTGACGTATGGCCGCGATGTTTTCATTGATGTTGGTTGTGTTTTCGAGGGCAGGGTCGAGCTCGGTGATGCCGTCGAGGTTGGCCCGTATTGCGTGCTGAAAAATGTCAAGGTCGGCGCCGGCGCGCAGATCGCCGCCTTCTGTCACTTCGATGATGCGGTGATCGGACCCGACGCGGTGGTTGGCCCCTTCGCACGCCTGCGTCCGGGTGCCGAACTTGGACCCGAGGTGCATATCGGCAATTTTGTCGAGGTCAAGAAGAGCCGAATTGCTGCCCGCTCGAAGGCCAATCACCTGGCCTATATCGGCGACGCCGAAATCGGCGAGCGAGTGAATGTCGGCGCCGGCACCATCGTCTGCAATTATGACGGGGCCAACAAGTACAGGACGGTCATCGAGGACGACGTGTTCATCGGTTCCGACACACAGCTTGTCGCGCCGGTGACGGTTGGGCGCGGGGCAACGCTGGGGGCAGGAACGACGTTGACCAGGGACGCCCCGCCCGACGCCTTGACAATCTCGCGCGCCCGCCAGACCACGGTGCCAGGGTGGGTGCGTCCGAAAAAGGCCCAGAAGTGATGTTCGTGGCTGCCTGGACACAGGCGTAAAATACGCGGCTGATTTCTTACAAGCTCAGGGAGAGCAGGATGTCCAAATACAATACCGAGGCGATCCGTGCCATGGCTCTGGTCGGCCATGGCGCAGCAGGAAAAACCAGTCTGGCCGAGGCCTTGCTCTTCGCCACCGGGGCGATCCCGGCCAAGGGCAGTGTCGAGCGAGGCAGCACCGTCTGCGATTTCGATGCCCAGGAAAAGGAGGGCGGCCACTCGCTGAACTCGGCGATCGTCAATTTCAGCCACGAAGGTACGCACATTCACCTGATCGACACGCCGGGCTATCCGGATTTTTCGGGCCAGGCGATCGCTGCGCTGGCCGGAGTCGATACCGCGCTGATCGTCATCAACGCGCAAAACGGCGTCGAGCTGATGACCGAGCGCATGATGCGCCACGCTGCCGAGCGCAAGCTGTGCCGGATGATCGTCATCAACAAGATCGATGCCGACAATCTCGATCTGCCCGGACTGGTGGCCGACATCCGCGAGCGCTTCGGCAGGCAGTGCATGCTGCTCGACCTTCCGGCTCATGGCGCGGCGGATGTCGTCGAGGTGCTGGAGCATGACGCCGGCGACGCCGATTTCGCGTCGGTCGCAGCTGCCCACCGCGCGCTGATCGACCAGATCGTCGAGGAAGACGAAGATCTGCTTGCCCAGTACCTTGAAGATGGTGCCGACCCCAATCTTGCGGCGCTGCATGCGCCATTCGAGAAAGCGCTGCGCGAAGGTCACCTGATCCCCATCCTGTTCGTTTCCGCCAGGACCGGCGCCGGGATCAAGGAACTGCTGCATGTCCTGGCCAGCCTGGCACCGAACCCGGCTGAAGGCAACCCGCCGCCATTCTACAGGGGCGAACCGGGCGGCGCGACCGAAGCCTTCCATGCCGAGCCCGATGCCGGCAAGCACGTGCTGGCACACGTCTTCAAGGTCGTCGCCGATCCCTATCTGGGCAAGATCGGTGTCTTCCGCGTACATCAGGGCACGATGAAGAAGGACATGCAACTCTATGTTGGCGATGGCAAGCGTCCGTTCAAGGTCGGCCATCTATACCAGTTGCAGGGCAAGGATCCGCTGGAGGTCGACGAGCTGCTGCCGGGCGACATCGGCGCCATCGCCAAAGTCGATGAGATCGAGTTCGACTGCGTGCTGCACGACTCGCACGATGAAGATCACATCCATCTGGTTCCGCTCGAGTTTCCCAAACCGATGGCCGGACTTGCGGTCGAAACCAAGAAGAAGGGTGACGAACAGAGGCTGTTCGACATCCTCGGCAAACTTGCGGTGGAAGACCCGACCTTCATCGTCGAGCGCCACCCGACCAGCAACGAAACCGTCATCCGCGGCCTCGGTGAAATCCACCTCAAGGCCAAGCTGGAAAAGATGGCCG